>JAGVWZ010000053.1:5834-18449 GCA_018304045.1 Candidatus Pacearchaeota archaeon
TACTTGATATTGATTTAGATGGATTTTGTTGCATTGAAAGAGGATATGATGCACAAAATTTCCATCATCCTAATCATGGTTGGGAACAAAGAGTAGATGAAACAGCAGAGTTAGTTAGGGGATTGAAAAGACCTGATGTAATAACAATAACTCGTTCTCAAGGAGAAGCAGATTATCTTCAATATGTTCCTCCTGGACTTGTGGATGATGTTCAGGCATATACATTAGAAAAGTTAGCTGAAATCTATGGGGGTGGAAGATGAGCACACAATCAATTGATAATATTTTAGATATAAACGGAATTTCTGCTTTTATTACTCAGGAGCATAATGAAAATTTTAGATATTGGATGCAATTAAAAGATTCTTTGTTATTGCATATTGATGCTCATAGCGATATGGGTTCTCCTTTTGTAAATGGTATAGAAACTCCAGAGATAGATTTTTATAAAAATTTATCTATTGCAGATTTTATTTGTCCTGCTCTTTATTATGGATTTGTATCTGAAATATATTGGCTAAATCCTCATTTAAATGAAGAAAAAAGATTAGTTAGATATGACTGCAAAGCGAAATTAGAAGGTGTATGGATAAGTTGGGATAGAAATCCTATGGAAGAACCTGTTGAATGTATTGAAGAAATTCATAAATTAAAACCAATGATTTTAGATGTTGATTTAGATGCATTTTGCTGCAGTGGACTAGTGCATGGTGTAAGGGCAAGTTATGATGCTATTGGCGGGTGGGAAGAAAGAGTTTGCCAAGCTGCTGATTTTATAAGAAGATTAAAAAAACCTGATGTAATAACAATTACCCGTTCTCAAGGGACTTATACTTATGTTCCTAAACTATTGGTTGATTCTGTTCAAGATTATACTTTAGGCATATTGAGTCAATTATACAAATCAAGAGGCAATGGAACATGACTAGATTAAGAACTTTGGAAGAGTTATATAATGTTGAACTAAAACAACTTTCAGAAATTGTTGCTGAGAGCAAACAGCCAAGAACATTTAGATATTGGGTAGACCAGGAAGAAAGAATTCAAAGCCAAGGTTATGCTAGTCTTGCTTGGTATATAATGTATCAACATCAGCTTGGTGGAGAGGAAGAAAGAGGCAGGAAATTGGAAGATCTTGGAGAAGAACTTGGATATTCAAGAAATCAAGTAAAAAATATGATGATAAAAATGAATATTCCGAGAATGACTAATAAAGATATTTTTGCACATCCTGAAATGCCTGATAAAGAAAAAGTAGAGGAATTATATGCAAGTGGATGGAGTCATAGGATGGTTGGAAAAGAGTTTGGTAAAACAAGAAGTCAGATGGCAAGGATTGCAAAAGAATATGAAATAAAAAGACCTGAAAAAATACTTAGAGGTAAGTATAATATAAAACCTAAATCTGCTGAAACAAAATCTGATTAGGAATTATATTTCCACTACTTGAGCTAAATCAAAAGGAAGAGAAAATTCTTTTGGAACTAATAATTGTGAAAGATCAAAGGATAACAGTGAAAGTTCACGAGTAGAGATTGCTCTTATTTCTAAGTGGTCTGGTTTTGGAATATAAAGAAAATCTCCTTTTTCAAACTGGAATCTTTTTTCATTAACTGATATATAGACTGCAATAGGATGACTTTGCTCTAGAATGTCTGCTATTTCCTTGAGTTGGGGCATATAATGGATTGCTACACCTTTTGCTCTTGTTGTTCCATCTTCTAATGTTGGTCTTGCGTCTCCTCCTGCGCAAAGAGGCCAGTAAGCTAGTTTAAATGTCATGATAGTTAATTGAAAAATAGATTTTTAAGTATTTAGGGGATTTGATGGTTATATTGGGTATTTGATGATTTATTGGTAGCTTATGTAAAAAATATGTAGGCACACATTATTGTCTTATTTTTCTTTCTCCTCCCATTAGTTGAGGGTGAGTAAATAAAAATTAGTGATTTTAGATAAAAAGCCCTTTATAGAATTTATTTCAGACAAGGTCTGTGTTTCCAAAGCTTTTTAAATGATTTAATTTGAAAGATTTTATGGCAATTAGAAAAGTACAATTAACAATGGAAGAATTATCTTTACTAGGGGTTTTAGGACGAGGAAGAATTCCTTGGATTAGAAGAAAATCTTTTTCAGACAGATCTAGACTTGCTGAAAGAGAATATGCCTATAATATGTCTTTATCTAATAAATATTCTTTTAAAGATGGGGGAATGAAAGGAAAACCTGATTATCAATTAATTGCTGATGAGATTAATAGGGTTTATCATCTTGGTAATAATGTAAGAGATAGATACAGTGTTAGAAATGCATTGTATAAGTATAGAAAAAAATTGGGAGTTTAGATGTTGGATGATTGTTAATAATCTAATATTTAGTTTAAATGCTCTCTAGTTCACATTTTTTAGGAATTAATAATATTTATGCTTGGAGATTTTTAATATAGAAAAAGATATTTATTATTTTACTATTCTTCAAAATTTATAGAGGGCATTTCCTTGTTTGATTCTGGAATCTTTAAATATTCTTTTTTTTGAAACTTATATAGATTAAAGAAGAAAACTCCTGGAAATTGTTCTGTTGAGTTTTCATAGTCCATTATTGAATCATTGTAATATTGTCTTGAATAGGCAACTTTATCTTCTATTGCTGAAAGTTCTGTTTGAAGATGAAGGAAATTTTCATTTGCTTTTAATTGGGGGTAATTTTCAGCTACTGCAAATAATCTTCCTAATGCTCCTTCTAAAGCATCACCTGCTTTAACTCTTTTCGAAATATCTGAACCTTTTAGTAATGAAGCTCTTGCAGCTGTAACTTCTATTAAAATCTTTTTTTCATGTTTAGCATAGCCAGAGACAACTTTAATTAAAGCAGGTATAAGATCTGCTCTTTTTTTTAACTGAACATCTATTTGAGATAAAGAATTATTTATCCTATTATCCAAGGTTGTAAATTTATTGTAATAGTAAATAAATATGAATGCGATAATTAAAATTATTGCTGCAATAATAAGTCCAATTACAAGTCCTGCTACCATAAAAATTATAGTTAATTCGTATTTATAAAGGTTATGAATATCTGCAATAATTTTGATTTGATCATATAAAATAGTGAGACAAGGTAGTATATTGATAGGATTTATTAATGATTATTTTGGAATATAATCATGTATATAAATTATATTTTTTCATTGGAACTATGAGTCTTGCAGATTATGTTAAACATTGGGAAAAGAAATCTATTGAAGGTCATATTGGGTATGAGGAGGCAAGAGCAAGGACTATTTTGGCTGAAAGAATTTTAAAAAATATACAGAATACAAATGCTGGTTCTGATGAAGAATTAAGGGCAAGAAATAGGTATGAAAATGGAATGGGGCATGTTTGGCTTGAGGAAAATGATTGGGTCTATGGGATGTTAACAAAAACAATTCAATATGCAAGGCAGAATATGAAATCTGATATTGCAAATAAGGTTTATGTTGGAGTTCATGTTCTTCAGAAAAAAATTAGAATGAGAAAAATGAGTAAGAAAGAATATGTTAGATTAGAAGGCAAAAGTGTTGAAGATTTAGCTAAGTATTTAAAAAGAAATAGGTAATGGGTATATTATGGTAATTCAATTTAAAAGAAGGAGTGAAGATTACCAAGGAAATCCTGTTTTTTCTATAGCTCATCTAAATGGAAATGAAAGTAGACTTATTTCTCTTGTTTATACTCCTGAATCTGAAATTGATGGCCATTGGCTTGTTAGAAGAACTGAACTGGAATGTGCAAGAATTTTAGATCCTAATCATGATGTTGTGATTGGAATAACTTCCCATAGAGATAGGATACATGATAAATCTTATTGGTGTGCTAGAGGTTATGCTGAACAATGTGCAAGAGATAATAATTGTGAATTTAGAGAAGAAAATTAAAATACTAATTCCTATGGAGTTTAGGTCTGTAATATTATGCCTATAGTTATCTCTTAATGATCTATCTGGGCTTCTGTATCCTTTATATTGTGGCGTATATTGTTGAACTTGAGCTGGTTTTTGTTCTTCTACTTTTTTTCTAGACTTGAAGAAAAGCGATTAATCAATACTGTTGTTAAACAAAGCGCCATTGCAGCAATAAGGCCAACTTCTATCCAATCTATTTCTTTATTTGGTTTTTTATTTACCATTTTGAAATATAATTTATTTCAGAACTCTTTATTTTTTATTTTTTAGGATTTCAAAAACTATTTTTGTTTTGCATGGCAACTTTGGCGATGCACTTTTGAATATTTTTCTTACAGCCGGTATTTTATCTTCTCCTGCAAAATATGCAGTGAAAACAGGTTTTCCTTTTCTTAAAACAGCTGCTCTTCCCTCTGGAGTTCCAAATGATTTTGACATTCCTGTCTGAATTCTTTCTCCTTTACTTCCACCTGAGAAAACTCTGTTGTTTCTCAGAATATTATGGGGAAAACAATTACAGCTTAGATAATAAAATTTTTGAAATATGGTTGTCATTTCTTTATGAATTGCTTGTCTTGCTGATTCAAGTGCTAAATCTCTTATTTGAATATTTTCTTCTGTTGACATTGTAATTTTAATTGGATATTTTCCTTGTTCAAATCCTAATGGATCTCCCATGAAGAATTTTACAATTTTTTGAGTTGGAACTTGTTTAATATAACTTAACTGATGTTTTTTAGACTTCCTAGTATTTGCTAAAGGCTTTCTTTTAGAATATGCTCTTGCTTTTCTTACTATTACCATTCGTATGAAACCTACGGTTTCCTAACAAGTCACCTTCCCTTGTTAAAAAATATATAAGTTACCTCCATCATTTTACTTCAGCCTCGGTGTTTCTTGCTTGTCCTGGAAGGCCTTTTTCAAAGATTGCTCTTACAAGACCTTTATTTCCATGAGAATCAGATATTTTTCCTTTTATTTCTTTTCCAGCAGGACTTTTCCAAATTACTTCTCTTCCTGCAAATTTCTTTGCTTCTTCTTTTGATTTTGCGTCTACATCAAGAATAAAATGTTTTTCATGAATTCTTTTTAAACTTCTTCTAAACTGTATTACTTTTGCTTTGTGTGTCATAAAAATCTTAAAGAGAATAGGTTTAAAAAGGTTACTAAAACAATTGTTTCAATAAATTAGTAAGATTTTCTTTGCACATATTTGTTTCATTTAAGATGGTATATCTATTTCTTGTTTCAGGAGCCTTAATTAAAGCATCTGAAGCCTGTTCTATTGTCAAACCGAGTTCTTGAATAGATGTTGGAGCTCCTACATTCATAAGAATTTGTTTTATTTTATTATAATCTCTTCCTTGAATAAATGCTGAAATAATAGTTCCAACACCAACCTGAAATCCATGGGAATTTTTATTGAATAATTGGTCAATTGCATGGCTAAATTGATGTTCTGAACCACTTGAAGGCCTGCTACTTCCTGCAATATTCATTGCCATTCCCCTTAGCATAAGGGCTTTTGTTAAAATTTTTAAAAAATCTTCAGAATAAACATCAACATCTTTTTGACAAATATTTTCAATTAATTCAAATGCAGTTTGAGACATTGAAACTGAAATATCATTTATTGCTTCATTGGTTTTTATATTAGATAATTTCCAGTCATATAAAGCACTATAGCTTGAAACAATATCACCTATCCCGCTGATTATAAGTTCCTTAGGACAATTCATTAAAATATTCATATCCACTATAATTCCTAGTGGAATTTTTGTGCAAAAACTAATTGTTTTATTATTTATTGAGATTACTGTTATTGGTGAATAGATTCCATCATGGCTTAATGCAGTAGGTATTGAAATAAATCTAATATCTTTTTTAAATGCAGCATATTTTCCAATATCTAGTATTTTTCCACCACCCATTCCAATTACAAGATCTTTGCCATCAAGTTTAGAAATTACTTTTTCTGCATCATCAATGGAATTAGACTCTGCAAAAATTATTTCGAATTTATCCAAACCAATGTTTTGTACTCCAATCTTTTTAATTAATTGTTCATTGGTTATCAAGGCAATATTTGTGTAAGAAATATTTCTTTCTTTAAGATAACATCCTAGACGATTTATTATATTTTTTTCTATAATAAAAATTTCAGGAATTTCCAAATTATTATCTATCACTTAAGCAAAAGTTCTTTTTGGTTTAAAAAGATTGTTACGCTGGAAATAAGAGTTTTAGTTATTATTAATGTAAATATTTCTTATTGGTTAAAATATTAGTAATGTGTGTAAAACTAGGAGATTAAATAGATAAGATATGATTGATTATTCAGATGTTCTACTTAAATTATATATCAGAAAAAATGCTAACATTAACATGTAATTAATCTATAAATTAGATAAATCTGAAAGTTGAAATTATAGGAAATAACATTAATTTTTGTATATTTTCAATATCATTTCCTATCTAGCAAATAACCATATTATATCTTGTTATTGAAGTTATTTGCTATAAGTTCAATATTCATAAATGAATATTGAAGTACAGAGAATTTTTTAGAAATTCTCTGGCCTATTGACATCCCTATAGGTGGATGTCAAAGCATCAAAAATGTTCTATAAATTTTTGGGGCCTCGATATTCTTATAAATGAATATCGAAGTCTCCTAAATGCCCTCTAATTAAATCAATCAATCGGTTATCTATTTTTGTTTTATTTCCTTTATGTTCGCTTAGAGCTTTGTTCAATTCATTGATATCTGAGTCTTCTAATTTTGTTGTGATTTTTTTAACCTTATTATCAATTACAAGGAATGCTGGATTTAATAGATAGAGTTCTGCATGCTTATTATTATTGAATGTTAGAATAACTTTTGTTTTTTCCAATAAACCAAGTTCTTTTCTTTGTCCATATTCTATCAAACTTTCTATTAGATATACAGAATCTCTTCTTAGTTTTTCAAATTCCTTTTTTTCAGGTGTTTTTTTGTTTTTAATTTCTTTTTTAATTTGAACTAGCTCATTTAATGCATGAAGGAATTTTGGATTTCCTCTTCCTTTGTTGATTATTTCTTTTTCATATTCCCTTATTAAACTAGAATCTTCTTTATCTCCAAATAATGATTTCATTATTTTAAAGGCATTTTCATAGATTTCTTCAAAAGTTTTTTTCTGCATTCTCTTTTCTATTTCTTCTCTTAATTCTTTCAATCTTTTCAAGAAGTCTTCTGAATCTTTTAATAGCTTGTCTACTTCTTTTCCAGTTACTTCTTTTACTTTTCCATGTTCATATCCTTTGTAATATTTTATTATTATATCTTCTAAAATATCTGAATATTTTTGTTCTAATATTTTTTCCTTGTCTACAAAAACTCTTTGGAATTCTGCTACTGTTTCTTTAGGAGTTGTTGGAGGAAGACCATATAACATTAACATTGCCTGAGCAGGAGTTGAAACTCCCCAAAAAATATCTCCAATTACAATGTCGAGCAATTTTCTATTTATTATTTCTTTTGTTTTATCTCCGTAGGACATGAACATGTCAATTGATTCTGGTGTTGGTTTAATTTTTCCCATTCTTAATAGTAATTTCCAAGGCAAGAATCCTCCCCGGTCATATAAAGGAACTCCGTCTCTTAGGAATGTGTAGAAAATTGGATTTGTGTCTTTTACTCCTTCCCAGAATTCTGTTAAAAGATATATTTGTGGAGAAAGTTTGTTTTTTACTCCTGCAAGTTCTTCTGCTTGCATTATATAAGAATAAATAATATTTCTTAATTTTTCTTTTAATTCTAATCTCGGCATTCTTTTTACATCTGTATCATCTATTATCACATAGACATCAACATCACTTGTCTTTATTGCTTCTCCTCTGATTAAACTTCCACCTATAACATAGGAATAAACATATTTTTCGAATTTTTTTAAGCATAATGATTTGTGAATTTGTGCAACTCTTAATGCACCTAAAATTCCAGTATCATGCAATGGAAAGGACATTCCTATACCTTCTATTATATCATATTTTGAATCCATGCAGATTTCCCATAAATCTTTTTCAATAAACAAATTTAACCAGATTGGCTGTTTTGTTTCTGCTATTTTTTTTATTAAATCTGCTTTTATTTCATTGAATTCTTTTTCTTTGTCGTCTGGAAAAACAACTAGTAAATGCATTGGCTTTGTCTTTTTTTCTTCTTCAGTCAGTTCATTTTCATCATCAAAAATATGGGCTACTTGTGGTGGAATAATTCCTATTGAACTTACTGATTTGTATTTTTTAATGATATATTCTTTTACAGAATCAAGTTGTTCCCTAACTTTTTGCATTTCTTTTTCCTGTTCAGGTGTTAATTTAGAAGGATTTATCTGGCCTTGAATGTCTGGATTTTGATATTTTTTATCATCGAGAGTTGTGTATTCAGGGGATGTTTCTTCCTTTGGTTTTTCCTTTGCCATATTTATATAATTTAATATATGTATTTAAAGTTATTTAATTTATTAGTGACGGGTATTTAAAAGTGTTGGTTTAATTACTTTTGTTTTATATGAGAAAAAATAAATATTAGCCCTACAAGTAAAAAAATGATTCCTGCCATATTTGAGGACCTATTGTCTATTGTTCCTATGGCATTTCCAGTTATATTATTGGATAAAAATATTAAACTTAATAAGATACTTCCTAGGCCAATAAATACAGAAATTTTGTCCTCTATGTTTTGAGACGATTTCTTTTTAACAAAAATTCCTCTCCAGTTCATTTTATATCCTTTTGCTGGAATAAAGCGATACCTCAAACCATATTGTTCTGCTAATAATCTTGTTGCTCGCTTAGGGGAGATAGTTCTTCTTACATGATTATCAAACATTTGAGGGTAGGTCATTAATCTTGGAACTTTTTCTTTGCCAAAATCTCTGGGTTTTCTCAATACATAAATCCCTTCAACTTCTCCTGTTTTTGAATCTCTCTGAAAAATATACATTGATTTCTGTTTTGGCTCATCTATAAATCCAATCATATCTCCTGAGCTTGGCGATGCTCCAACATTCCATAATGTGAATGGAAGGCCCCTTTTAGGGTGATTATGATATGCTAAAAATTGGTGTCTATAATCTTTTCTATTTTTAATTTCAACATATTTTTTTAGATCCCAATTAACCTCATGTTCTTTAGGATTTGATAAAGTGACATCTTGTAATTCTTCTCCAGGATATCTCATATAGCCATATTCAAATCTCGGATCTTTTTCTTCTACTATGCTCTTAGGGTTTCTCTTTTTCATTATTAATCTGATAACTAAGTTAATTTATTCGAGACTTAAGCACATTTTTATTGTTTGGTCTACTTTATTCATTAAAAAAATATCTAAATAACTTAATTTTTTTATTATCCTTCTTTTATCAATTGCCCTTATTTGATTTATTAAAATTGTTGAATCTAAATTTAGTCCAGAATCTTTTTTATTCAGTAAAATGTTAGTAGGATACTCCTTTTCATAAACTTTAGAAGTTATAGGAGCAACTATGGTTAGAGGACTGAATTTATTTAAAATATTATTTTGAATTACTAATGCAGGCCTTATCCTGCCTTGCTCAGAACCCCTGACTGGTTCAAAGTTAACTAGAAGAATATCCCCTTTTTTTATCTCCATCATTCCATTCCCAGTTCATCTCTGCATCAACAGCTTCCCATTCTTTGTTTATTTCCAACATATCATTGTACATTTCTTTACATCCCTCAATAAGAAGTTCTTCTTGTTCTCTTTTTTGTTTTTCTGCAATTTGCATTAATTTTAGGATTATTTCTTCATAGGTTTCTTTATTTGTTTTTAATCTATCCAGGGCATTTTTTACATTTTCATTTAGTTGAATTGTTGTTACCATTGAACTATAGACTAACTATAGTTTATAAAATTATGGTTATTTCTTTAATGGATCTGAAATGGCAAGTGCATAAATTCCATCTTGGTCTGGAAGATATGCTAAAGCAACTCTTTTTATTTCTTCTGTTGTCAATTTGGAATATGCTCCTAAATAATCTTCAGGAGTCAATCCATCTTTAAGTTTATTTTCTAAAGCAGTTACATGGCCGTGATTAGATTCTAAAAACTGTGCTGCATTAAACCTAAAATTCTTATTGAGTATATTAAACTCTTCCTGGGAGATTGGATTTTCTTTTAATATCTTTAATTCGTCAAATATAGTCTTTATTGCTTCACCTACTTCCCTTGCTGGAACAAATCCATTAATAGTAAAAATTCCTGCATTAGCTGAACCATTATAACTACTTGAAATCCTATATGAAAGACCTTTATTGCCTAAAGATTTTCTTAATCTTGAAATAGGCATGCCCCCTAAAGAATATGAAAGCATTTTTAATGCATAAAAATCAGGTGAATCTTCTGGAGGAACTATAAAATATAGACTAATTTCAGCTGAACTTTCTTCAGAATTATTTGGATTAAGCATTTGAGGCTCTTTCCAATGACCTACTAGTCTTTTTTTAAGTTGCTCTAATCTTGGATAAGACCGAATTCTTAAATCAATTCCTTGGCTTAATGATCCAAAATATTTTTCAATAACTGCTTCTATATTTGAAGGAAGATTTCCTGCAATTATTAAATCTGAATTTGTTGGACTATAAGCTCTTTGATGCAATGACCTTAGGGAATCTAATGCTGCAGAAGATACAATCTCTATTTTTCCATCTCCTTCTAATGAATTTGGATGTCTTCTGTATAGTTTTTCTAAAAATTTTCTATTTCTTGTGTAATTTTTATTACTTCTTTTATCATACATTTCTCTTAGGATTCTCTTTCTTTCATACTCGACTTTTGATTCATCAAAAATTGGTTTAAATACCATATTTGAAATAAAATCAAGAGTAAAATCCAAATCTTCTGTGAGATTTGCAAATGGATATTTTGTATTTCCGAGTCTTGTTGTGGGATTAAAATTTCCGATTGTGTTAACAAGATACCCTGTTTCTTGAGCTGAAAATTTTTCAGAACCTCCTCTAACAATAGAATGTTCTAAAAAATGTGCCAGACCTCTTTCTTCAGGTCTTTCGTGATAATAACCCAAGTTCACATTTAAAAGTCCTGCAAAGGTTTCTGTTTGAGGATTGTTCTGAAGAACTACTACTAGACCATTATCTAACCTATATTGCCTAACATTTCCATTGATTATTGCTATAGTATGACATAATTTTTTAGTTTTTAAACTTTATTATTAGTTGTTACTTTAAAATAACAACAAAATGGAAAGCTTTATAAAGTATTACTGGGTAGGATAAAGTAAGCTTTCTTTTCTAGAAGAAAAGAAACTTTGGAAAGAAAAGACTAGATTTGAAAAGAAAGACCCTTGGGAGAAAGAAAACTAAGGTTGGGAGAAAAGGCTTGAATTGAGGTGATAGGAATGAAATGCCAATTGAACGAGTTAATGGACAATTGCTCAGAAGAATATTTGAAGATCAAAAAGTTTTAGCTGGGCTTGAAAAAGCTATTGATGTGACAAGAGAAAAGGGGCTTGAAACTGGTTTTCCAGTTTATAAAAAGGCATTTACTGATTTATATTTCCCATCTGATCATGTTGAGGTTGGAAGTCCTAGTTCTGCTGGAGGAAACATAGGAAGTAATTATGCAGAAGAATTGTTTAGAAAGGAAACTGGAAAAGACCCTTTTGAGGATAATAATGCAGAGGAATATTGTGAATTTTGCATTAGGCAGGGATTTCATATGGATTTTATTGGTCCAAATAGGATAATGACTTCTAATGATTATCCATTGATTAATTTTCATATAAGAAGAGAGGGTAGAAAAGGGCCTTCAAATTCAGATTTAATAATGTTAAAGCAATGTATGGAAGTTCATCCATATTCTAGGCCAGTTTACTGTATTGTTTCTTCTGAAGAAAACCATAGCAAAAGTCATGATTTATTTTTATTTCAGGCAAAAGTAAGAGAATTAGATGAATTGGATTTGCAAAGAGCTAAGGATTCTCTTGATTCTTGTTCAAAACTTGAACCTGATGTTGGTTTGATTGTAGATGGATTTTTAGGAGTTCCAACACAATTTTCCATTGGCTATGGAAAATATGAAAGGAGAAATAAAAGATTTGTTTTTAATCAGGATTTAGGTAAATTTTGCTATAAAATTGACTGGAGGGCGAGAAGATGATGAAAGATAGATATAATCCTTTAGTTGAATTGGTAATTGAAGGTTGCAATCAAACAGTAAAAGCAGTTAAATGGTATTTTCAACCAAAGCAATTTGAAAGAAATGGGTTTTATAATTATCTTGATGGAAGAGGTATTACAAAGTCTTATGATAAAAAGCTTTTAGGATTAGCAAGAGTATTGCCATTTACTGAAGATAGAAGTTTATTTTCTAGAGAAAGATTAGAAGATCTTAGTATTGGTACAAAATTTATGGAGGGTATTGGCTTGCTATTTGGAGGAGTTATGGGAATTGAAATAGCAAATAATTTTTCTTCTGGAAATTATAAAATGGCCGCGGTTAATTCTGTATTAAATATGTTTATTATGGTAGGGCCTGTTATTGCGAGTCGTTGCACTCGTGCTAGAGTAGAAAATATTCTTGATGATAGATATGGAGAAAATTTAAATTCTTTAGAAGGGATGGGGCATGCTTAAGATGACAA
>JAGVWZ010000011.1 GCA_018304045.1 Candidatus Pacearchaeota archaeon
TTGAATGACATGTTAATGTCAGCAATTTGAGGAGATGACTTGTTAGGAACCTAGGTTCATACGAATGATATTCATAATAAAAGTAACAACAAACAAAGAAGATAGAGCATTAGAATTAATCTCTGCAAAAATTCACAAGCATGCTTTGCAAGTCTATTCATTAGCAAGGCCTCATGGACTTAGAGGATATATTTTTCTAGAAGCTGAGAACAGGGAATCTGCAGAAGAAGCAGCATACAATCTTCCTTATGTAAAAGGCATAATTGGAAAAACAGTTGCCTATGAAGAAATAAAAAATATGATTGAACCTGTACTTGAGGAAATTAACATAGAAAAAGGAGATATTGTAGAAATTATTGGAGAACCATTCAAAAAAGAAAAAGCAAAGGTAATAAGAATAGATAAAACAAAAGGAGAAGTTGTTGTTACATTGCTAGCAGCAGTTGTTCCAATACCAGTTACAGTAAAACTTGATAATGTTAAGGTAATAAGAAGAGAAAAAGAAGAACAAGAAGCAAGAGATGCAGAAGAATTAAATGAATCCAAGGACGATGATAATAGAAATGAAGAACCAAAGATTAATAAAGAGACCTATAATGAAACAGGTGGAGGATTAATTCCAGATGATTATTAAATTATTAATAGAGGGCGGAGATATGAAACCTGGACCAGCAATAGCTCAGCAATTAGGTCCAATGGGAATTAATATGGGTAAAGTTATATCTGATGTTAATAATTCTACAAAGGGATTTAAGGGAATGAAAGTTCCTGTTGAATTAGATGTTGATAAAAAAACAAAATCATTTACAGTTAAGGTATTTTCTCCACCAACAGCAGAACTTCTTAAAAAAGAAATGAACATAGAAAAAGGCTCTGCAAAAATAAGTGAGGAAAAAGTTGGAAATGCTTCTATTGAAGACATAATAAAAATAGCTAAAGTAAAGCATCAAAATATGCTTGAAAAAGATTTGAAATCAGCTGTTAAATCCATATTAGGAACAGCAAAAGCAATGGGACTTTTTGTTGAAAGCACTAATCCAAGTGAAATTATTCAAGAAATTAATAATGGGAAATTCGATAAAGAAATAAAAAATGAAGTAACAGAAACAACTTCTGAAAAAAGATCAAAATTAGATACTTTCTTTAAAGATATAAAGAAAGCTCAAGAAATGAAAGCAGAGCAAGCTAAGAAAGCTGCTGAAGAAGCTGAAAAAGTAAAAGAAGCAACAGCAGCAACACCTGCTGCTGCAACAGCAGTCAAAACAGAAGGTGCAAAACCAGGTGCAGGTTCTACTGCATCAAAAACACCTGCTGCAACACCTGCTGCAAAGCCAGCAGCTGCAGTAAAGCCAGCAGCAAAGAAAAAATAATTCCCATAGGAGAATTTTTAAATCCCCTGATTTTAATAAACTCAAGGGGATATAGTATAGTCTGGTTAATATTCAAGGTTTGGGACTTTGCGACCCAGGTTCAAATCCTGGTATCCCCATCGAGACTTCGCGAAGACATCCGTTCAATAGTAGAGCGGGGTCGCGATGTCATTAAACTCAATAAAATTTAAAAAAATAAAACAAAAATGGTAAAAACAAAGAAAGTAGGAGCAGCAGGAAGATTTGGAGCAAGATACGGAAGAAGTGTTAGGCATAAAATCGCAGAGATAGAATCTGTTCAAAGAAAAAAGCAAAAATGTCTTTTTTGCAATGGAGTTGCAAAAAGATTAGCAAAAGGACTTTGGCAATGTAATAAATGCGATAGAAAATTTGCATCAAACACTTTTAACACAAAACCAGGAAAGGAATAATTTTAAAAACTCAAAAAATAACAATATACAATGGCAGTCTACAAATGTTTCAAATGCGGAAAAAAAATAACTAATAACAATCTAGAAAAAAGATTTTTATGTCCTAGCTGTGGTTCAAAAATTTTCTATAAACCAAGAACACAACTTGTCAAAATAAAAGCAATTTAATTTCTAAAATTATATATTATCTACTTTAATTAATATGTTCTATGACATATATGTTTTTAAATGATTTAAAATTTCATTCGAAATGAAAAAATCTACAAAAAAAGCTAACCCTCAAGTTTCATGGGGATTAGAAAGTTGGAAAGGCACTCAAAGAGCAGTTACTACTTCACCATTTGATTCAAGAGCACATGACTATTTATCTATTAGCATGTATGATACTCCAATTAAATTATTAGAAATAGGTGCAACATTTAATGGTGGAAGACCAAGACCAGCATTATTAGAAGATGGATCTCAGTGGCTTTATGCTAATCCCAATAACAAACTTCAAGTTGTTGCAGATACAAGTTTAGCAATAGAAAGATTCATTGGAATGGATACTCCAACTCACGGAGAAATTATAAATGCTTATTTTAGCGATAAAAACTTAGTTGCAATTGCTGGAAATATGTCTGAACCATGGTATCCTCAAACAAGAACAGCTGTAATGGAAATGATGGACAGATATGATAGAGAAGGATTAGTCAAAGCATTATGTCTAGAATTAAAAGGATATTCTACACAAGTAGGGTTTGAAGGAAGAAGTTCTCCTTTAGTTGTTTTAAAAAGAACCCTAAATGCTCCAAGCCCTCATGGAAGAGGATTGCACGAGTCTCATCGGGAAATGGTTGCAGGATTATTTGGTACAAATAATTATGAAGATAATTACTAGTTTTTACTCAATTTATTTTGTTAATAGTTCTTTGAAAAAAATATTCTAATAAAATAACAAGTTTTAAATATAGTGATTATTACCTAATCTTAACATGGAAATTGACAAAGAAACTCAAGAAAAAATTCAAGAATTGCAATCCTATGAACAGAACTTTCATAACCTTCTTATTCAGAAACAAGCATTTCAAATGGAATTAAATGAAACAGAAAATGCTATTTCAGAAATTTCCAAATCTAAGGGTGAGGTTTTCAAGCTGATTGGAAACATAATGATAAAATCCAATGCAGAATCTCTGGAAAAAGAACTAAAACACAAAAAAGAACTCCTTTCCCTAAGAATAAAGTCAATTGAAAGCCAGGAAGAACAGCTTTCTAGCCAGGTTGAAGAGTTAAGAGAAGAAGTAATGAAAAAAATAAAATAATTATTTTTTTCTGCTTATTGTTTTGTAACATAGAAATATTTATAAACTAGATAAATTAATTTTAACCCATGGTGTTCGATAAAATAAAAAGAGTGTTCAGTGGAAGCGATGAAGAGCCTGAATATGTGGAGATTGATCTTGGTAGGGAAATTAAAAAAGCAAAAGTTCTTGTAAAGCCTTTTGTTCTAAAAAGCTTTGAAGATATAACTCCTGTTCTAAATTCCTTAAGAGAAGGCTATACAATAGCAATAATTGATATAAAGCCCTTAAGATCAAAGGATGTTATTGAATTAAAAAGAGCAATATCTAAGATAAAAAAGACAGCAGATGCTTTAGAAGGAAGCATAGCAGGCTTTGGAGAGAATATAATAATAGTTACTCCCTCTTTTGCAGAAATCCACAAACCTCAAGTTGAAAGACCTCATCATAATCCTAATGATGATTTAATGAGAGATTAGTTCTTTTTACTATTTAATTTTATTAATTTTCTACAAACTAATTACATCCTGATAATTAACAATTTTAGCATTATCATTAGCTAAACCAGGACAAGCAGTATTAACCCAAGAATCAATTGGAAAGTTTTCAAACTGACATAAGTCTATGTTATTAGATATGAATAAGAATACATTTTTACCTTTTTTCTCCAAATTCTCTTTTAATTTTAATGCGATTTTCATATTTTCTTGCCCCGGTTTAGTTGTTATTAATAATCCGATTTTCTCAGCCTTTAAAAAATTCATTAATGCAGCTTTTCTTTTCTTTTCAATTTTTTTAATATCTTCTCCAGGAATTTTTGTTATTCTGCTATTTTCTAATATATACACTACTGGAGCTTGAAGATAAAGATTAATAGCATGGAATCTTCCAGCACCTATTAATAATATGGGATCTTTTGTTTGTATTTTAGAACATCCTAAAACTTGCTGCATATTTGTTATTTTAATATTATTTGCTTCAAGTTGTTTTTTAATAAAAAGTGTAATATTTTTATATTGAATACTATAGGCTAAGAATAATTTCTTTGGAAGTTTTTGTATTTCAGATTTATCTAAATTCAATTTTAAATTTTTTAGTTTTGATTCAATATATAATACTTTCATAAAAATATTAGAAAACCTAGATTTATAGAGGTTTTGCATACTTCTCAGAAGAAAATAAAAATAAAAAAATACATAAAAAACAAAAAGAATTAATCTTTTGCTAAATCAAAAACTGATTTTAAAGCAACGATTATAGTTGTTGGAACAAACAAAATTAATAATGCATTCAATATGCCGTATAATTTGCTTCCTACAAATGCAACAGAACTAAATGCACCCAATGCATTTTGCCCCATAGCAGCAACAATAACCAATGAAAGTCCTGCAAATAAGAATTTTTGAGATTCCTTTTCAGTAACATTAAGTAGTCCAACTAGTATTCCAGCAATAACAAGCAGAGCTAACCAAAGATTGCTTGCAGAGCCCATGAATCCAAGTACTACTGCTAGTATCACTCCAATCAAGAAGGACCAAGGTCCAATCATTGCACCCATTGATTTTTTAGCCATTTAACACCTCCTTTGTAATTATACAATAATAGGCATTTTAAGCATTATAAATGTTTTTATTACTGGCTATGACGCTATTTTCTATTTTTGATTTATATTATTTAAAACCATAAAGTTTATAAAGCCGTTGTAACTACAAAATTATAACAAAATGAAATCGAAACTATTATTAGCTGTTTTATTGACAACATTTTTAGCATTGACATTAGTCAGCGCACAAGTTAGTGTTCTTACATCTACTCCTTCAGTTTTTACAAAAACTAATACTCAAACTTCTTTTAGTGTTACAAACACAGGATCAGACACAGTTAATATACAGATAACACTTCCATCAACAATAGATGATGGGAGAGGTCATGTGCTTACAATATCTTCATCATCTCAATTAGCCTATAGTAATCTAGCTACAAACCAGAATACAGGCTTAATCAATATAATTTATTTAGGAGATACTACTAATTTTAAAATTGGAGAATCTTCTTCAAATATTATAGTTAGAGCAACTTCAACTCTAAATTCTAGTAATTTTACAGTACAAACAATTCCATTAAAATTTGTAAACGACTTTTGTAAATATGGCCAGAATGGCAGTTCAATAACACTTTCTAATATAGACCTTCAAAATACAGATGGAGATGATCTTGAATGGAACCCTACTGATCATATAAAAATAAAAGTAGAAGTTGAAAACAATGGAGATGACAAAGTAAGCGGAGTTTATGTTGAAATGGGATTAATTGATTCTAAGGGAAAAAATATAGTTAATGATCTTAATGGATTGAGTGATAAAAAAATAGAAATAGGAACTCTTTCAGATGGAAAATCAAAAACAGTTGAATATACTTTCCAAGTTCCAGCTGATTTTGATGAAGGAACTTATTCTTTAGTATTCAAAGCATACAAAAGTGGAAAAGAAGCTGCTATATGTTCTTCCTATTCTTCAGATTTAGAATCAAGTTATTTTCAATCAATTGATGGAGTAAGGCAAACAGAAGAAAAAAAGCAAGTTGTTGTAAGTAATATTCAAATTTCTCCAGAAGGAATAGTAAAATGTGGAGAAAAAGTTCAAATCACAGCAGATATTACAAACATAGGTGATACAGATTATGAAAACCAAGTTAAAGTTACATTATACAATCAAGCTCTTAAGATAGATACAGAACAAATATTAAGAGGAGATTTAAATCAAGGAGATTCAGAATCAGTTGATTTTGAATTTGATATACCTGCTGATGCACAAGAAAAATCCTATACTCTAGAATTTAGAACATACTATGATTTCAATAGTGGAGATAGTTATGGAATAACCTCTAATGATAAATTTCTTCAAACAATTACAGTTAAAGGAGATTGTACTAAATCCGCAGATACAACAAAAGCAACTGTTCAAATAAATGCAGAACTTGATCCTGAAACACCAGAAGCAATTGCAGGAAAACAAGTTATAGTTAAAGCAATAATAAAAAATCTTGCAACAACTGATTCAGTTTATTCAATATCAGTGTTTGGAAATAGTGCATGGTCAAGCCTTGTTTCAATACAACCAGAATCATTATCATTAAAAGCAGGAGAATCAAAGCAAGTTTCAATAGTATTAAATGTAGATAAGGAAGCAGAAGGAGATAAAGAATTCACAATAAAAACTTCATCTGGAAGTTCTTCAACAGAACAAAGAGTCGCTTTGACAGTGACTAAATCATCATTACCATTAAGTTCAGTATCAGAACATCTAAAGAAAAACTGGTTTATTTATGTAATAATACTAGTTAACCTAGTTTTAATAATTGCAATAATCTTTGTAATAAGAAGAATGGTTTCTCCAAGAAAAAGAAGAGACTTTGAATAATTCTTTTTTTATTTTATCTTATTGACTGATTTATATCTATTAAATACCTATTTTTAGAGAAGATTCACCTATAATTATCTTACATTAGATAACAATTCAAGTATTCTGTTTGATAATATTTAAAATAGGTTTATTATCCATCTAAATCTTAGTAATATATATAAGATATTCTTCACCAGTTAGATATTTAAATCTAATTTAACTCCCTATCTCATGAAAAAGAGAAACAGTAAAAAACATAAAACATCTAAATTATTAAAAGAATCTAAAACACCTAAGAAGAATATTATTCTAATCTTTGTTAGATATTTAATACTCTTGGCATTAATGTTCTCACTTCCATTTATCTACTATATATTCACACCATTGACAGTCTATCCCCTAATTCTATTACTTAAAATATTTTTTACTAGCATAGTCTTAAAAGGAAGCATAATACTCATAAATAAAACCATTTTTATTGAAATAATACCTGCTTGCATAGCAGGTTCAGCATATCTTTTGCTGTTGATATTGAATCTATCCACTCAGATTAATCTAAAAAAGAGAATCTATTCAATCCTTTTTACATTTGCCATATTTTTAATAATAAACATCCTAAGACTATTCCTTTTTTCAGTCCTATATATAAAAAATCAATCTCTTTTTGATTCACTTCACTATATTTTTTGGAATATAATGAGCACAATAATAGTCATATTGCTCTGGTTTATTACTGTTAAGGTATTTTCAATAAGCTCAACACCTATTTATACAGATTTTAAGGATATAATCAATAGTATAAAAAAGAAATAACAATTAAATCTCATTTGCTAATAGCAGAAGTGAAATTTTCTATCTTATTAGTAATGTCAATAGCCTTAAGATAAGTATATGCAATAATATTAATTAAAACATAGATTTTTACAATCATTTCTCTTTATCAATTTTATATCTAATCAATATACATACCCTCACTAACTGAACATTTTATACATTACCGATAAAAGTTATTTACAGCAAAAAAACTAAATCCTTTCAAAATTATCCATATAATAAGTTAATATAAGCAAATCAAATTTTTCAGTAATCTGTATTATTTCACAGTCTTTATATGTAAGTTCATAGCAATTCTTGCTTTTTCTCTCTATTTTAGTTTCATTTCCATTTTTTATAAGTATGACTGTGTTGTTAGGATAAACTTCGCAATTTGCATAGGTTATATTTTGCTCTTTTGAATATTTCTCGTCATTAGTAGCACCCTTTATATCTAATTGGGAAAATCCATTCAAGAATCTGCCAAAATTAACAATTGCAATTGTATTATCTTCACATGGCTTTATGTCTGAGGCAACAGACACATATGTTTTCTTATTTCTTAAAACAACTAAATCTTCTTTAGAAATATTAGCCTGGATATATTCAAGTTCTCTAGGATCACTTCTTAAATCCAAACCATAGCTTCCAACAACATTGCCATTGTCAATTACAAGAGGTATTTTAGTTGAATAAAACATGACTTCCCCATATTTTTCTTTTTTAAAATCCAGGTTTATATAACTGAACTTATTCACATAATTATTCATAACATAAGGAACAAGAAATACAATTGCAATCACAAATAACATTAAAAATATAGCCAATGCTATCTGACTATTCTGTCTCTTTTTAATATCCCTTTTTTTATTTTTATCTTCAAGCTCTTTTATTATTCTTTTTCTTTCTTCATTTTCCTCAATATTTTTTTTTGTCATTGTTATACGTTCAATAATTTAAACAAAAATGCATCTGCAAATTTTGTTTGATTATTATAATATGCCCTTATGAAAACACAATTTCTATCCTGACTAATCCCTTCAGATTCATTATTTAAAGGTTCTTTGATTATAATGATATTTTCATTAGAACAGCTTTTTGTAGGTAAATCATTTTTGCATTCGCTGTTTTCAAGGCAAGCACCATTTTGTTTTAATATAAATGGATAAACATTTCTATATATTTCGTTATTCGGTTCTCCGGATTCTGTGACAAAATACAGAACTTTCTCATTATAATCAGTCAATTTTGTCTTGATTGGAACAGTTATATTTTCTAATTCCTGGGCATTATATTCTGTTGCAAATTCCTGATTTTGAAGGATAAATTTCCAATAGATTCCATCTCTGATAAACTTAACTCCTTTATATTCAACAGAACCAGAACTTCCAGAATTTCCTTCATTATTCATTATAGCATATCCTCCTGTGCTTAAAATCATTAATCCCACAAGAATAATTCCAATTATAAGCTGATTTCTTTTAGACTTTTTTTCAATTTCTCTCTTTGTTTCTAGTTTTTTCATTAGAAATATTAGATTTTATTCATTTAAAAATCTTCTGAATTCAGAAGATTTTTATTAATATAATGAATTATAGATTTGGATTTTCTACTAAAATATAGGTAATCTGTAATTTAGTTTAGAAGTTTACATGCTTACTTCTTTAATATGGATACTATTAATTTATACTGTATGATAATAAATATTCTTTTTATCAACTAACTCTCACTTTTTAACAAAGCTGACAAACAAACTTATCAGTAAACCATAAAATAAAAATAAAAAAATAAAAAAATAAAAATTTATCCTTAACTTAATGCAGGACCTATTTCTTCAGCACCAACATCAGTTGAAACTGTTCCAGTTATTAGTTTAGCTAATGCAGCCTTTGTATCGTCAGCATTATAACCAGCAACTAGAGTAGCAACCTTAGCAGCGTTGTATGGAGATGTATATGTTTTTACCATATATTTTCCAGCAACAACAGCAGAGTTAGTTGTCTTAGCTGTGAAAGCAGGACCACAAATTGGATCACTTGTTCCACCAAGCAGTTTAATAGCTACTTGATTTACACAACTTCCTCCAACAACTATAATATTCAAGTTTTCAAAAGATGTTTTCTCAGTGTCCTTAAATATTTTGACACTTGAGTCTCCACCTACTGTAGCACTTGAAGTTGTTAAAAAGAAATTACCATAAGCTTCTTCACCATGATATGTTATTGTAACACTATCTTGGTCTCCGCTTGTTTCTTTAAGATAACCTGTTGCAAGAGCAGAATAAACATAGTTTTGGTATGCTTCTGTGTCTTCAACTTCAGTTTCTGTTCCAGAATTAGCAGGAAGCATAGTTACACTTGTTACTTGAACTTCTGGTGTAGTAGTCCACCCAACTCTAACTGTTATATTCTTACCACCAACAGTACCAGGAACACCCCCTTTGTTTTCGTTTTTATCTTCTTCAGAAAAAACAATATCAAAAGTGGCATTATTATGTCCTGCAGGTTGATACTCTTCAGTAGTTACATTGATTGCTCCTGCAGCCACTGAATTATTAGTACCTAAGTAAGGCAAGTAAACAGCTATTCCTTCTTTTGAATAAAGCTTGTTAAAGTTTGTATTTGTAGAAGCAGTTAAATTAACTTGCTTTTCTGTATAGTTAAGCGAATTAATTGTTAGTTCAACATTTCCCCAGGAAACAACTGAACCATTAACAGCATCTTTTTTACCCAAAGTATCTGACCATGCTCCATTATCCCTACACTTGATAGTTGTTTTGTTTAAACTGTCTTGATAAGTAAATGTAGCAGTACATAGATAAGATTCAGCATCTTTTCCATCTGACCAAGATACAACGAAATGTTCATCAGTATCTCCATCAAAAATAATACTAGGTGTATTACTTGTTCTTAATCTTTTTGTAGATTCACTTCCAATTCCAGCAAAAACTCCAGTTGAATTACCATATAACAAGGTTATTGTTTCTTCAGAATCTTTTAATGGGAATTTATCTAATACAATTTTATAATTGCCACTTGGTTTAACAGCAATTTTTTCATTTGCAGCAGTAGTAATCCCACCATAAGATAACTTTATTGATTTAAATCCAGGTAAAGTCAATGAAGCTCCATCAGCAGCAAAACCATCAGTATCTGTCTTCCATACTAATTTGATTTGACTTATCTTGTTAGCAGTAGTGTTGGTTATAAAACCAGTTAATCCTGATATTGAATCATCGTTTAATTCAACAAGAGAGTTATTAACTATTTTTAATTTACCTGCACCAATACTAATTTCAGCAGAGCCAATAGTTCCAGCAACATCCCTCATATTGATTTCTCTTACACCTAAGTAAGAACCATCACTTAATTTTTGTGTTTCAGCAGCACCTAACTTATTAGTTGTTTTGCCATCCACAATAAACTTTACATAAGGAGTACCAGCAGTTCCACTTAAAGATTCTATTTGTATAGAATAAATTTTAGAACCAACTGTTACTGTTTGAGCTTCTCCTTCTTTTACAGTTACTTTTTCAGCAGCATCAAGCAATGTTATAGATGAACCTTCTGATTGAGCTAAAATGTAATAACTTTTTCCCAACATTTCAATTTCAGCAGTTGGCATATCAGCAGCTAAAGGGCTACTTGTGAAGTCTAATGTATAGTTTAATACATTATTTGCAGAAGCAACTTTAATACCTAATGAAGGTATTTCATCTTTATAGTCACTATCTTCAAACATCTCATAGCTCAAATTTGCTAATAACAATTTTTGTGTATAATCAAAGTCATCATTATCATCATCAGTAAATACGCCATCTTTCAGCATAATTGGAAGATTATCATCAGTAACAGTTCCAGAAACAACATCCCTTATACCATTTCCAAGTTGGAAAGCAGTTGAAGGTTTTTTTAACTGGTAGCTTTCACCACCACTTACTGTTGCAGTACCTGCAGTTACAGTTACTTTACTGTTCAAATTTGTTACCAAATCAGCAGCAGCCAAAGTATCCACACTCTGAGAGCTTCCCACTACTATTGCAACATCAGCAGCCCCACTTTTTACATAAGGTGCAGGATATGCAGCAGCAGCAAATCCAATTGTACTTGAAAGCATAACAACACTAGCTAATACCGAAGCTATTTTTTTATAATTAAATTTCATTATTTTTTAACCTCCTTTCATCAATATAAAAAATTACTTTATCCAAAGATCACTTCTTTGAATCTTTTTAACTGAAGTCGCTATTTGAAAAACTGTTTAATCTTGTTTATTACCCTTAAGGTAATATCAGACTATATCAAAATTAGTTTAAAAAGCTTTCTACATTTTATTCAATATTTTCTAAAAAATTACCTCTTTTTTAGGGTTTTATTTATAAAGCTTTTGGTGTCATTTATTTAAGGTATCTAAGAAAAAGGTTTTAGTTTAATAACCTGAATAAACAAAAATAACATTGATTATGAATAGGGTTTATTTTTAAACATATATTGAATAATCTAACCAGTAAGAAAAATATACATATCCTATATATATGGAAAAATTTATATAGTATTGCTACTTTTATAGAATATAAAATATCATTTTATTAACAATGGCAAAGCAAACCAAGGACATTTCCATATCAATAACAGAGAAAGAAGGAACCTTTTCCTCAATTTTCAGTAAAATAAGGGGAGAAAATAAAAATTCAGAAATATCTATGTTAAGGCATCTCTTAAGCAATGAAAAAGCAAGACTTTTGCACATAGCAAAAACAAAACAACCTGATTCAATCTACAAATTAGCAAAGCTTCTTGGAAGAGACTTTAAATCAGTACGCCATGACATAAGAATCTTAGAAAAATTTGGATTTATTGAGCTTATTTCTAGCCATAAAAAAAACAGAGAATTGCTAAGACCAGTGGTTGATGCAAGCAAGGTGATAATAACAATAAACCTGTAAAAGTTACATTTTTATATATACTTTTTCTAATATAGGTCATGGAAAAAAAGAAGCAACCCAAAATTAAACTATTTTCCCCTAAAAAACTCTTATTTATCCTATTCTTACTAATAATATTGTTATTTTTATTTTTATTTGGAACAAAAATATACTTGTTCTATAATCTTCTAATAGGAAATGATGTTCTAGTAAGGGTTAACTTAGATAAGGAAAATCTGTTTTTATCCCATGACCAATCAGACTCAATAAAAATTAAAACAGATATAATAGCCAATCCTTTTTGCACTGTTTACTGCAACTATACTTTTGCAGATTTAAGCTATAACCAAACAATAAAATCAGATAGTTTTTCATTAAAAACAATAAGTCCAATAACCAATGAGTTTACTCTGACTTCTCCAAAAACAGGCAAAGGCCAAAAATTATACAGATTTGAAATCAATTGCAATAGTAAAAAAACCTATTTATGCGATACAACAGAAGAAATCAAATCAAGAACACTTCTTATAACTCTTAATTATAATCTTACATCTGAAGAAATAGAATTCAAAGAAATGTCTAAAAATAAATTAATTTCAATGTTAGACTTATTAGAAGACATAATTCTCAATCAAATCAATTTTGAAAGCATAATAACTAAGTTCAATAATTCAGTAGATTCTTCAACAATAAATAAATCCAATTATGTAAAAACCTCAGTAATAGAACTCAATTCTTCAATTTTCAATGCAATCTTTCTTTGGCAAGCCCAAGATTATGAATCTTTGCAACAAGGATTGCCAAAATTATCAGAACTAGTTAACAGCACTTCTGTTAGCTTTAATTTACTTAAGTCTGAGATTTCAAACTTAATTTATGACTATAATTATCAGATAAACCAGACAAACAAACTAAGGCAGAGAATAGCATTATTATCAACATCTAACTTTACAATGGAAAATATAACTGAAAATATCAGTTTGCCTAAGATTATTGCAGATTTCAATAATCTATCACTTTACTTTGATAATATATCAATAAATAATAGAAAAATCCTGATTTTTAGTCTAGAAAATAAAACATCTGAACTAGAAAAAATAAAAACTTCTAATGTTTCAAATGTTTCTGAAACAATACTTATATTCAACAGAACAATCATAATTATACCTCCAATAAATTCAACAACCCCCATTATCATAAATGAACCAACTGAAAAATGCTGTTTATTTGGTAATTGCAAAGATTGTTGCGATGACACTTGTTCCAATAATCCATCAAAATTTCCAGTTGTCTTTATCCATGGTCATAAATTCAATAATGATATTTCTGCAGATTCTAATCTTCATGCTTTTGAAGACATTCAAAAAAAATTAGAAACAGACTACATTAATGCAGGTTCTGTTTTTGTTTCAAAAAATAGCATTCCTGGAATATGGGGGAAGGCAAATTATCCCGTAACAATAACAACTAGCTATTATTTTGATACTTTAATAGAATCAAAAGGAGAAACAATATTAGAATCTCAGCAAGACAGCCTAGACACCTATGCCTTAAGATTGAATGATTTAATAAAAGAAATTAAAAAAAGAACAGGAAGAGACAAAGTAATAATAGTGAGCCACAGCATGGGCGGGCTTGTTGCAAGAAAATATTTGCAGATATTTGGGGAAAAAGATATCTATAAATTAGTATTAGTAATGGTTCCAAATAAAGGCATATCAGGAGATATTTTAACCTATTGTAGTATTCTTGGGTCAAAAACCGAGTGCAATGACATGAACAAAGACAGTTTGTTCATGAATAAATTAAATAATGCAGATACTCCTAAAATACCTGTTTATAATATCATTGGAATTGGATGTGATATGGATGGAGAACAAGGAGATGGTATTGTAAAAAATTCTACTGCCTATTTAGACTGGGCAAAAAACTATTATCTAACAGGAACTTGTGATAATAGGAGATTTGAGTATTTTCATACAGAAATAACAAATCCAATAAAATATCCAGAATTCCTAAATATTATAAAAAAATTATTAAATACAACTGATTCTAATTCCATGGTTATCAGTAATAGTTCTGTAAGTTTATAATATTTAGGTATAACAATTACTAATCTAATGTGTTCTAATCTGATAACTCTTAAAAATCCAAATCAATGAGGATTTAAAATAATTTATGAATTAATAAAATGATACGATTTATTAGAGATGTAAGTTAACAACTCACTCATTAAATGAACCATCACTAGCTTCTTTTACACTATCTGCTTCACTTGCTTTGCAAACAAGCAAATCAACACTAATAACTCCTGAACTATAGGTTCCAAGTGTAACAATATGGCTTCCACCTTCAACAGAACCACAATTAGTAAAAATACCCTTATTAATATCACTTATCATTCTAACAGGAGCCCTGTTTGTAATTCCTCTGAAATAAATGCTTAAATTATATGCCTTATTTTTAAATTCTTTTCCAGGTTTTAGACTTTCATCAAGAGCTTTTTTTAAATTTGCATCAAGTGCATCACAAACCAATCTACCATCTAAACATTTTTTATTAGAATCTTTATCACAGTCTGTTATCAAAACCTCAACTTCCCTAGGCTCATTATTAGTAGAATAACAATCAGTAGTATAATACATTGTAGCCTGCAATAGATTAGACATTAAATCACTCTGACTATTGCTGGATTTATTAACAAAAAGAACTAAAAATATAAGCCCTATAATGCTTACTATAATTACAATTAAAACAAATCCAACCATTTCATGCTGTGCTTTTTTATTTTTTATCATTATGTTTTGCTTTTTGGATTTTTATATTCTGTTCCAGCTACAATCATTCCTATTTCACATTTATCATAACTTCTTCCTTGAAGATTTCCAAAATCCTGATATTCTTTTCTGCAAAAAGCAATAAAATTTGAAGATGCAATTTCTCCTGCAACTTTTTTGTCATAAATAGTTATTAAATCACAGTTTGGATAATTTGCAATAGAGCATTTAATCATTTGATTATAGCCTTTATTAAAAGCAGAATACCTTGTTATTATTCTAAGACTTGTAAATGGCCAAAATTTTACATAGTTAGTTTTATTTATTAAAGATATTGCCTTATCACCATCAATGCAGTTTGACTTAGAGGAAACACAGCTGAATTCAGGAGAATCAGCAAGAGCAACCATTGCCCCAAATGTTTTTTGATCAGCAAGCCTATTAGCTTCTTTATAAATGCCAGAATACAATATTCCCATTCCAATTAATCCAACTAATGAGAAAAATAACACCACCCCCACTAGCATAAACGCCATTTCCTGTATTCTTAATTGAGATTTAATATTCATTTTTTTCTTGATTTTTATAAAGTTTGCATCCAGGGTCTGCACCTTCATTTATTGAATCAATATCTTCTGAAACCTTTGCAAGAATAGCTAAGTCTGCAGAAGAACTAAGTGTCTCTGCTCCAGTTATAAGTTGGTTTAATTTAGGTGCAACATTAGACTCACAGTTCTTTCTTTTAATTATTTCTATTTTATCCAAATAAATAGGCCCGAGTTGATTAAGTTTGTTCATAAGTCTTTTAACATTGCATTCATAGATTTCAGGTGAAGAAAATATTGCAGCATAGATAAGATTGCCATAGTAATACATTTTAACATCTTCTTTTATAACATATTTTCCAGAAGTTGAAACCACAATATCACATTCAGCATTATTAGAAAAACAAACCCTCACCCCCTCACAAGCAGTGGTTTTATTTGGAAATAAGACATTATTTAATTGCAATTGCTGTAAATCATTTTGAAGCTGTGCAGGAGCATCATAAAAACAATAATCTCTGTCTGAAAATATTATTAAATCTGCAATATGAAATGGCATAAAAAATCCAACAGAAAAAGGATAAAATCTCTTTCCCCTAAGTTGATTTTCAGTAAAAATATATTTGCTCCTTATTGCAACAGAGTAACCTATTTCAGAAGTCCTATCATTAAACATAATATCTGATGCAGAAACTGTTTGTTTTCCAAAAGGAAGCTCTAATTCAGCAGAACATCCAAAATACAAATTAGTATCAGTTCTGAATTGAAGTTCAGGAGGTTTTACTCCTGCTGCAAGTCCTGCTTCCCATGTTTCAAGTATATTTACAAAATTTTTAGCATTTAATGTATTTCCAACAATAGATCCTGAATTTACTAATCTTCCAGCAGCATATATTGCTAAAAATAAAATAAAGCCGCCTGCAACAATTGCAAATAACCAATTAAAACCCATTTCAATTCCTTTTTTATTCCCGCTGTATATTGGAATTAAATATCCAGAATTTGCATATCTTTTTTTTATTCTCATGTTAAATATGATTAAGCTATTCTTACAAGACCATCATTAAATCCCTTTAAAATTTGAATTTCTATTCTTCCTCTTGAAGCAGGAATGCAATAAGGATTGCTGTCTTTTATTATTAAATCCAAATTCAAATGAGTTATTCCTTTTGTTGCTATGCAGGATTTTTCTCTTGGATAAAAAAACATATTATACCTGTTATCAAAACTTTGAAGCTTCATCCCAATATCAGAATAAGAACCTTTCATTGCTTTTGAAAAATTTGCAAAACAAACATATTTTATATTAGTTGGAAGTGCTGCCTCAAAAGGAAAACTGCTCTGTTGTTTATTGAATGCAACAGTGATTTCATCCTGAAAATTTTTTATAAATAATCCTACCTGTGAGCAATTCTTATAGTCTAGAAATTTAGTTATTGCATAAATCGCAACAATAAGAAATATAACAATTAAAAATATTGAGAATATCATTCCAAATCCCATTCCCAAAAATCCTTCTGCCTTCTTACTCACTCTCTTTTTCATACAAAAAGAAATAAAATATGATTAATAAATCTATCTTTGTAAAGCATATTTCTCTTAAACATAGGTTTAGTATCATCAAAATTTATCTGAGAAAGTCTTTTCATGAAAAGATTTCCATGTATTTCTAAATAATATAAATTATAAATCCCTTTTAGGTATAAATAAAATTAAGCTTATCATTTAAAACTAATACAATTTTAAAAAACGAGTGTGCGAGTTTTGAATATCTTTTATAGATACTGATATTTATTAATCAACTTTTTAACATATTCCTCACCTATTGATAACCATCTAAAAACCCAAAACTCTTTGAGTCCAACTTTCTCCATAGGTTTTTATTAAAAAGTTTCTAAAGTTCTGCATATCCTGAGCAGTTCTTATGCTATACAAAACATTATTTGGATAACTTACACCTGACATTGAAGGATTACTATTTAATTGAGCATATTTTTCCATAGATGTTTCAAGACTTTTTGCAAGATAGGCTTTGAATTGCTCTCCATCCTTACTATCTAAATAACCAGGATTTCTATCCTGAAGCATCATTCCAACAAGAGCAGGTTGTAAAGACGCAGCCATTATTTGTCCAACTACATAAGATTCCAATGTTTTCCCCTCTGTTTCTAATGTATATGCAGATATATCTTCAAAAGCATGAACAGCATCCTTATTAGCATGTACTCCTAGTAAATAAGTATCATAAAATGATTTTGTTCCTCCACCGACCTGCTCAAAAGCAGTTGCTTGCCATAGGCTTTTTGATAAATATGCATAAGCCTCTGCTTTTCTAATTCCAGTATTTCTAATTGCAACTTCCATTAAATTTCCATTATCATCAAATCCCTCTAAAAATACCCTATAGCCATCTGTTCTAGGGGAATAATCAGAATTAAATCCCCTAGCAGCGGTTCTATCATAATTAGCAAAATGAACTTCTTCATGGATTTTTGTACTGAGATCTCCACCACCACTATCTCTGCTACTTGTAAGTCTTTCAACAGAAGCAAGTATATCTTTATTTTTCGAAGTTACACCAGAATAATCTAATTTAACATTAGGTGTTAACTTTTTTATTTCTTCCCTTAATGTATCAGCATCAACACTAACTAATTCCCTTTGCTTTTCAAGACTCATCAATCTTAATCTGCTCTGCTCTTCCTTTGTTAAACTATGAAAATTTGCTCTTAAGGAAGCCATATTTCCTAACTGCATACTGACAAGTCCTTTTTCAAGTTCTTCTGCATTTCCAACACTTATACCATTTTTAGTAGTAACAACATCCCAATCATCAACTCTATTTTCAGAACTGTCTAATGTAACAACATGGATAAGAGGATTTTCATTTGAATCTGTAGAATCTTTAAATGGGCTTTCAACAAACATAGGCCCATTATATTTATCCTTGAAATTTTCTGTATAATGTAAAGCTTGTTTTCCAAAAATCATAATATATCCTCCGCCAGTAGAAGTTATTTTATAGGGAATTTTTCCATCTTCATCTATGTTTTCTATTACTAACTTTCCACCCTCTGTTCCACCAATTTTCTGCAAAATAACAACCTTATTTCCATCAATATTAAAAAAACTATTGCCTTCTAGAAATTGAACACTAGGACTAGAACTTCCAGCAGCAGCCCCAATAATTAATTTTTTATCACCAAGTGAAAGATATGCAAAATTAGTTTTATGTTCTTCACCATCAAAAAACAAATAATTTTTTACATCTTTGTTAGTTTTTTCACCAACTCGAAGTTTATTAATATCAAAATCACCATCAACAAAAAAAGCATCTTCTATTTCATCATAGTTCAACTGGAATTTATTATTTCCCAATTTACTTAGTTCATATTCCCTATCATTATCCCTTATTTTTATTTTGCTCACCTCATCAGAATACACATATTCTACCCTAACATCAGCATCCTTTGAATCAGGTATTTTTACAGGTTTCTCAATTACTAATTCCTGATTATCTGGAAGTTTTATTGTCACCCTATCATCTTTAAAAGTAACTTCAGAATTTTTTGGAGCTTTTATTTTTTTGTTGCCAAAACTATATTCAGAATCTCCTTCAACATTAAATCCTGCTTGAATAAGTTTTCCATTTTCATCAAATTCAAATTCACCATTTCTTAAAGAATCAAATGATTTTTTATTTTCAGCATCATTTTCATTATAATAATTTAAATTTCCTTCTTTAATTGAAACACTTGTTTTTTTATTCTCAGAACCAAGTTTAGTATTGCTTTTAACTTCATAATAATTTCCATTTAAATAATAACTTCCTTGTTTTGTAGATTCAAAATATGATTTAATAAGTTCTCCATTAGAATTAAAATAAAATCTTCCACCTGATTTTATATCTTTATAATCATAGAATTTCATTTTAACAGAATCCCTAAGAGATAATGAACCAGCTTCTTTAAATTCAATAAAAATTCCATCAGCCTGCTGTTTTATTTTAACATCCTTCATCTTGCCTATATAATTAATAGGATCTCCTTTTGCATTAACTCCTAAATATATTTGTTTTTCTTCATTTCCTATGTTTAATTCACCATTTGCATTAAAAGGCATTAAACTAGCTTTCATTATTCCTGTATTTTTATCCATTTCATAGACATAAATACCTCCTGCAGCAAGAATTCCAACTATGCTAAAGCATAAAACAATACAAATTAAAGCAATTGTAAAAATTCTCTTTTTCTTATTTTCCATGGGTTAATTAGTTTTAGAATATTAATAAAGATATTTATCTTCTTTTTTTCTTATTTCCACTTGTAAGATAATAGGCAATTAATGCAATTAATATTCCCAAAAGTATTATTACCAATATTAAAGAATAATCAGAGAACTTATTGTTAACAAGAGTATTTTCTTCATAAACAATTTCATCAATAAATGTATTATTATAAACCGAAGTATCAATATCTTCTTTTATCAAATTTAAGTTCTCATATTCTTGCTTGCTGTAAGTATTTGTAAATTCAATTAAACTATCACTTGTCAATTCATTTCCAAGATTATCATAGAGAATTATGTCTTTGGCATAGGGAGAATAAGGAATAAATATTTCAAAATCAAAATTATTTTTTTCAATCTTTCCACCACTAATTATTTCTCCTGTTTTATTATCAACAATATCAGAATATTGTTCTATTGGAACATTAAAATAAAATTCTTTTTCCCCAAGTTTAGCAACATAGGCTTCAGAATAATTAATAGTAGTTAAATCATAGTGAGAAAAAACAATTTCAATGTCCTTTATTGCTATGGAACTATCATTATAACTTATTTTAACATCATAATAAAATCCAGCATTTACCAATGAAATTAAAATAATAATATTCAAGCATATTAAAAAAATAATTATTTGTTTATTCATAGAAAATCACCTCTAAAAATAATAATCATTCCAAGAGTACCTACTGCTGCTTTTCCAGCTGCAATATATCTTTCCAATGAAGCAGAATCAGAAGGAAGTCCTGCTAAAGAAAATAGTCTTGATGCTTCTGATTGTGACATAAAACCATATTTAGTAAAAACAGCAATTCTTGCCCTGAATTTATCATGATATTTATAACCCTCGCTCAACCAATTTTTCCAAGGATCATCTCTGTATACCATTTCTGCAAATGTAGAAGTGTCTTCTGCAGAAGTATATCCATAGTCATAGGTATGAGGTCCTGTGTTTCCCCCTATTGCCCTCCATTCCTGATTAAACTTAGAATTATAACCAAATGTAAAATCATGTATATGTGTTAATTCATGCCTTATTATGCTTGGTCTAAATCCTCCATTTCCAACATTTATATAAAATACACCATCACTATCTGCAAGTCCAGACCAGCCAGTCCATCCATCCATTATTATAAATTGATTTAACCCCCATTTTTTAAAATTATTTGTAGGAATACCTGCAAAAATATCCATTAACATTTGGATATTTTTAAGGTCTTTTGTAACACCTGTTTTATCTACAATAGAAACTCCTGTGAATTTATTTAAACCAGCAAGAGTTTGATCATAATTATAGACAAGGCTATTTGAAAATCCAGAGAATAATCCCGGAGCTTTTTTTTGTTTATAATAATCTGGAACATGGGTTTTTATAAATTTAGGATCAGGCCCATATCCAAAATTATTCTGATTTCCAATACCCAACACATTCTTGTATTTTGAAATATCAAATTTTTGTCCATTAATTGTCTTATAGGGATGAACTTCTAATGGAGTTGAAAAACTATTTGCAGGAGATTTGCCAAATTCTTCTATAAGTCCGCCATTTGTGTTAAGATGAAGTTTGCCATCATCTGTATTAAAATAAACACTCTTTCCATCTTCATCCATTACAAATTGATTCAATGTTTCAACATTAGGAACTTTTCCTTCTTTTTCCCTGTTTTGTATTGAAATATAACTTCCTTCTGAATTTCCAAGAGGTCTCATTGTAAAATAATCAGATTTTTCAATCTTGACTCCAAAAGCATTATTTTCATCAAGTTTTACAGAAGGACCCCTGACATCAATATTACATCCAACTGTTAATTTACCCTTTTCCTTATTAATAGAAATATATCCTGCTTTTAAATCAGGTTTTATTTCACCATCATAAAAAATATAAGTTGGAACTTTTTCAGGATTTTTTACATTAATACTTCCAATTTTAGCATCAGAATCAAAGAAAAATCCTTCTTTGTATTTAAGAGTACCTGTAAATTTATCTCCATTTTCAAGAGTAAAACCTTTATCAGATTCATAGCTGAGGGTTATATCTTCGCTTGCATCAGTAACACTTTCTATTTTTAAAGGTTTTTCAAGCTTCATTTCTCCAACAGGTTTTATAGTAGCAACACCATCTTTGTAAATAACATCTGCTCCAGCAGGAACAAAAAATTCCTGATTTCCAAGCCTGTATTTCCCATTTTGAGATGGAGTAAAATAAGCTTCTTTCATATTTCCAGATTTATCAAAAATAAATTCATTTTTCTTAGTTCCATCAAGACTTCCATAGGTTCTAGAATCTCCCTTATAACTCACAGATAAAGTTCCACCACTTTTTACTTTAAAACTATTTAAATCACTGATTGTAGCAGGAGGTTCAACATTAGTTCCCCATGTAACAAGAACCTTGTCACTAAATTTAATCTGAGTACCTTCAATTAAAGGATCACTGATACTTGCTTCTGCAACAACAAAACTAATACCAATTATTATCAAAAAAGCAAAAAATAAACAATCAATTTTTTTCATTTTAATCATATTGATTTGCAAAATAAAATACATATTCCTCCCCATTTAAATCATTTTCAAGGTCATAAACTCCAAATATAACATCTCCATGATAATCCATCATATTAATATAGAGATTGTTTTCAATTGCAGTATCTGCTATGCAATCAAGACAAACATCACTGCTCTTCATCTGCATATCCATTATTTTTTTAATAGAATCATAGATTATTCCAAGCCTTATTTTAACACTAGTTTCAAAATCTTTAATTACATAGGTTTTATCTGCCTTTTTTATGCTCAAAGGATATTTTATTTTAAAATAAACACTATCATTCATAAATTCAACACTGGTATTCACTTCAGAACTTTTTACTTCATAATCAGGAAAATCTACAAAATTTTTTGTGCAAAGAAAAATAGCATCATTCATAAATTCACTTAATTCATTTTTAACTATTTCTTTTGAAGGCATATAATTTTGTTTATTGTAAAAATAATATGCTACTTTATTTTCAGTTGCAAGTTTAGGAACAATATAATATCCTCCAGAATCTCCGATGTAATAAACAGCATCATCTGCACTTTTTTTAATGCAATTTTCAACAAAATCATTAATAGGTTTTACTTCAGGAGGAACTGTATTTCCAATATCTAAAACATTTATTTTAAATAAAAGAAATATAAAAATAAATGCAATTATTGTTATTCCAATTATTACAAATATGCTTATCTGTCCTCTATTTAATTTAATCATGATTTATTTAATGCTCTTATATTTTTCCCAAGCATAATTACATTTAGAAGGAGAAGTACAATCAGTTTTTCTATTAATGTAAATATCATTATTAACAACAGCTATTTGTTCAACTTTGATATTTCCCCACGAGTTTGTGTTTACCTGGAATTGGCCATTGAAAACATATCCTTTTACTTTTTCTCCATTTGGAAGAGTTAATTCACCATAAACTCCATTAAAACTCTGTTGAGTTGGATATTTGATTCCTGATTTTGTTACAGCATCCTTATATGTTTTCTTTTCACTATCTTTTAATTTATCTCCTTTTGTAGGTTGATTGCTATTATTTGTAGTTTTATTAAATGGAATAACAGTACCATTTCCAAGTTTTGTATCTGGCTTAACAGGTTCAACCTTGACTTCAGCAGGTATTTTTTTTATTTCTTCTCTTAATTTATTAACATCAGAACCAACTAATTCTCTTTGTTTTTCAGGAGTTAAACTTTTTAATTTTTCCTGTTCTTCTTTTGTTAAACTATGGAAACTAGTTTTTATTGAAGTAACAACACCTTGTTTTGAAGTTGCCAATTGGTTTTCTAATTCTTTTGCATTTCCAGCTTTTATTCCATTATAAGAATCAAAAACAGCATCCCATTCACCAACCCTATTTCCAGTTTTATCTGTGGTAATAATCTGCATAGGAATACTTTCTTTTACTTTTGCATAATCAGCAAGAGGATTTTTAGTCAATAACATCGGCCCCTTATACTTGTCTTTAAGTTCTTCATTATATCTTATTGCCTTTTCTCCGAAAAACATATTATAACCTCCGCCCTTAGAAGTTACCTTAGGAATATTTCCAGTAGCTCCTTGTTCAATTGTCAAATATCCACCATCTTTTCCACCAATCTTCTGCATCATAACTAAATTTTTATCAGTAACTTTTAGAAATTCATTTCCAGGAAGGAATTGAACACTAGGACTATAATCTCCTTTTGCAGCTCCAATAATTAATTTTTTATCACCAAGTGAAAGATAGGTAGAATCAATTTCATGTTCTTTTCCATCAAAAAACAAATAAGTTTTTTCATCATTCTGGCTTTTTTCACCAACCCTAAGCCCCTTCATTTCAAACTTTCCATTAACATAAAAAGCATCTGCTTTTCCATCATAGTTCAACTGGAATTTTTCATTTCCTAATTTACTTATTTCATATTCTTTTCCATTATCCTTTATTTTTATTTTGTTTACATCATCTGCATATCTATACTCAACATTTACATCAGGATCTTTTGAATCAGGTATTTTTACAGGTTTTTCAACAGCAGAACTATAATCCTTTGGAAGTTGTATTGAAACCTTATTATCCTTAAAAATAACCTGTGAATCCTTTGGGATTTTTACCTTCTTATTTCCAAATATGTATTCAGAATCTTTTGAAACATTAAATTTAGCACTCACTAGTTTCTTATCTTTAAAACTAAAACTGTTCACCCCATTTAGATTTTTAAATTCTTGATTATTAAATTTTATAGAGCTAGCACCTCCTCCAAATGAGACTGTTTTTACATCTAAACTCTGATCTATAAAAGACATGACTACATTTTCCAGTACCACCTCATTATCATTAGTAAATCCTAATTTTGTTCCAATAGCTCCAGATATAAACGACTGTTCTTCAACAGCAAGAATCTGAACTAGAAATGCAAATAAAAATATATTGAAAAATAGTAGCAAAATAATTTGTTTAGTATTAAAATCATTTTTCATTTTTAATTAATTATATTTATTTACAAAATTAAATACAAATGCACTGTTATTAATTTTTGAATTTTCATCAGTGATTGTATAAATCATATCATCCTCATAATCAAGTGTTTTAATATAAACATCATTTTTTTTGCTAAGGTCATATAAACAACCAATGCAAATGCTTTCCCTGTCAATTTTTTGTTCATCTATTATTTGCTTAGCAATATCATAGACAAGACCTAATCTAACCTTGAATTCACTTTCAAAATTTTCAAGTTTGTAAACTTTTTCATTTTTTGTTATAGAAAGAGGATAAGTTACCTTAACACTAACTCTATCATTTTCTATTGTAACTCTTGAAGAAACTTCTCCTTCTTCTACTGAAAATTCAGGAAGTTGTGAAAATTCATTAACACAGAAACTAAGGTCATTATTAATATACTTGGATATTTCTTCTGCAACTTTTTCTTTTGAAGGCATATAATCTTCATTTTTGTAAATATAATATGCAATTTCCATTTCAATTGATTTTTCAGGAGTATCATAATATCCTCCTTTTTTACTCACATAATCAACAGCTCTGCTCAATGTGTCTCTAAGGCAAGTATCAACAGCAGAATAAACAGGATTAATATCCACAGGAACATTTTGTTTTATATTCAAAGGAGAAGTATCTTTAAAAACAAAATATAATCCTATGCTTCCTAGAAGCACTAACCCAATTATAATAAATGGCGTAATTTGCGAGCGTTTTGAATCAGGGAAAATTAAATTAGGTAACTGATTCGAAACGCGAGTTGAGAGTTTATTTATCATAGTTCAATTGCTTGCATTATTGGTTCGATTTTTGAAGGTCTTGCTATTATTGAACAAGTATTTGGATTTGGTTGATTATTATAATTATCCATGCATCTTATATAATAGTTTTGGTTGAATTTCCATTCAGTTGTATGTATTTTTCCATTAAAACTAGTCATTTTTATTCCAGATTCTATTTCAAAATTACAATTCTTTAGAGAATAACTACATTCAGCATTCTCATCAGTTATTATTTTTAATTCTCCAATATCCCTATAAACTCTTACAACAACAGGTTCTCTTTTATCAGTATCAACTTTGAAATTAGTGGAATTATAAGCACTATTTCCCCCTAAATCAACACACTTGAAGTAATAACTATAATTTCCAGAAATAAGATCCTGTCTTTGATTATGATGACTTGAACTTGTATTGGCAAATAAGATATAATCTTCCTCTTTAGCAGGATTACCTTTTGAATAATAACATAAAGCTTCTCCGTCTTTATATCCATTATCTGTTTCAATTGTTAAGAATACTGGAATTGTATCTGTTGAACCAGATATTGTACTTCCTCTTTCAGGAGTTATACTCATTATATTCAATGGCTGAGTTCCAATTACAACATAATGATAGCTTTGTTGATTCACATTCCTGTCACCTTCACTTGCAAAAGGCTGGTCTTTGCATCTGAAATAATAATCATTTTCTTTTCTGTCTTGTATTCCTGTTAAAACAGTTCTGCAAGTATAAACTAAATTATTATTCATTTCCCAAACATTTGTATCACAAGTCATATTATTCTCCATATAATCATATCTTATGTCTGTTCTGCTCCATCTGCACTCACTAGGTTCATTAACATAGACTTCTAAATTAAGTTTTGTTTGATTGAACAATATTGGTTTATTACTTTCTATATTTGTTCCAACTATTGCAGGAGCAGTTGTATCAGGTCCTTTTTGAACACAAAAATTAACTGAAAATGCATCCACATTAAAATTTCCATTTGCATCCCTGCATCTTATATAAAGAGTATATTCTCCATTATTTTTTAAAACAGGTGCAACAGCATTTATTGCATCAGGACCTGGAAGAGCTAATTTTTCAGTGTGATTATATGCATATAAATCATCACCTCCAACATAATAAGTCATGTCATCATATAAAGACTTAGAATTATTTGTTGCAGTTGTTGTTGTTAAAACATAATCAATCTTGCATTGTGAAGGTTCTCCAACACCAGTGCCAGTATCCAATGTCGTGAATGTGAATTCTAAAGGAGTATAAGCTTTTAAGCAACCATCACTAGATAATTGATTTTTTATAATAACTCCTGTAGCAGGAGGTCTTACAGCATTGTTAGGAACCCAGGTATGGTTTTTGCTAACTTTTGTCATTTTTATTATTGGTGAATTAACATCATTTGGATTTTTCCAAATGCATTTTTGTTGAGGAGTTCCAGCATTTATAATATCACAAGCCTGTCCAAGGCTCTTGCAAGTATATTCAGAACATTCTTTATAATTATTACACATTTGGCAATAATCTCCTCCAACAGGAGCTTGCCAAGGAAGACAACCAAACTCCACAACCTGAGTTGATTTCTTGTAATATGTTAATATAAAAATTATTGTAGCAACAGAAAGTCCAATTATGCTTGACCAAACAGGTCCTATGCCAAATCCTTCTGCTAATCCTGCAACAACACCTCCAATTGCTCCTGCAACACTTCCCCAAAGAGCTCCATTTTCTCCACCTGCTAAACTTCCTATTGTGCTAAAAATTCCAACACCAATTCCAGCTTTCATAATTATTGATTGAAAATTAATATTTCCAGTTCCCCATCCACCATTTATAGGATCACCAGTACCAGTACCAGTTCCCCCTGTTCCATCACCAGTATTTGTATTATCCGTGCCAACACCAGTTGAGTCTCCATTAGGATTATCATTGATAACAGTTCCACCTGGAATATTTGTATTTGTACCACTTCCAGGAATAGTTGTTCCTTCATTATTTCCCATGTCAGTTCCAGTTGGAGCACTTATAATATAGCTAAATGCAATAATTCCTAAAATAACATTTACAATCATAAAATATACCTTCAAGTTTTTTATCATATTTTTTTTCATTATGAATATTCCTCCAAACCATTTACAAATCCTTGTGTAATAGATTGTTTTTTACCATTTACTTTCCAAACATAACCATCATCAGTATATACTCCTGCAATATTTGAATATGCCCCGCAATCTCCAAGACTAACACAGATTTGATTCAAATCCATTACCCAACTAGGATTTAATGGTTCACAATTACTTTCACATGTTTTCTCTCCAAAAAAATCTTCTGTAAATTGAACAATTTGTTTTGAATTTCCAAGACTGCAAACAGCTTTTGCATCTCCACTACTCCAAAACTTTAATCCAGGAGGATAATATGGAAGACAGATTCCAGTTCCATTAGAGCCATTAGCTGTTTTCATTATTCCAGTTCCTATGCTTTCATTTACACCTTCAGCTTTTTCAACACTTGCATTTGAATTCTGACTTTTGCTTCCATCATAGAAATAATTAGGATTCCAGAAACAATCTCTCTTATCAAAATTTTCACAATCTTCCTGAGTGAATTGGTCTATGCAATCATTCCATCTATTGATTCTGCATCCAGCTTCTTGAAAGTTTCCATAGGCAGAACTCATTTTTTCTTCTTTGCAAACTTCATTTCTAAAATCTGCGCAAGGTTCTATTGTCTCTTCTCCTTGAACACAAACATGCCTGAAATGTCTGCTTCCAACTAAATCTCTTCCATTTCCAACTTCTCCTTGATAAACACACCAAGATTCCCCATTTCTATAACTATTTCCATTTTCAGTATTATAGCAATTCAAATCTTTACATATATAATCTCCATAGGTTGCTTTCCCTTTTCCACAAATGCTTCCAGTTATATAATTGCAATTTCCACATGTTGCAGAATTTTTATTTGCAGTGCTTGATTTATATCCACAAGATGCAGATTTTGGAACTATTTTTTTCCAATATGAAGAGTCTTTTGCATAGACTTTATTTGCATCATAAATATTTGCAGGATTTCCACAAGTATCTTTAAAATAAACTTCATCTCTTCCACTTAAACACATTGTTTCAGTAGTTGGGCCGCAATTAGCAGCTAATTCATCAGCAGTGCATAAATAATCTTTAAAAAATTCTGTTTTTGACATATTGCTGCTAGCTGTCCTATTTGTATCCAAACATTCTTGTCTAGTTATAAATCTGCAGGTTTTCTGTCCATCAGATTCATAAACACAAGCTCCTTTATCCTGGGAATATGCAGTCATGATACAATCAGCTTCATTTTTAATATCTTTTTTAAAATTAGTATTTAATCCATATAATGCAGAAATTTTTTTGCATCTTGTTAAAGTAGAAAAACTAGCCTGGTCACCTATAAGACAGCATCCAAGTGTACATTGAGGAACATTACACTTTGCATCTTCAACCCAAGTTCCTTCTGAAATCTGGCAGACTCTCTGAGGAGAATTTTCCATGCATAATCCTTCATCAGAGTCTATACAACATCCTAGTTTACAATAACTTGTAGAATCACAACTTGTAGGTGTTGCCCTATAAGATGATTGAGTCAGTTCATCAATAGAAGTATCGCAATTTGATTCAAGGGAATTTTGACACCATGCATCATTTTTTGTTTTTTCACAGCAAAAATTATAAGAAGGCCATTCTACTGTTTCACTTAGAATCATTGCAATAGAATAACTAATAAGTAAGCTAGCAAAAATTATTAATATTATTTTATTTTTCATAATTAATTTCCAGTTATTCCCGGAGGCCTTACAAGACTCCTTGTTGCAAACATGAATTTATCTTGACTATTTCTGTTTGTAAGTATGTATATTTTTGTTCCTTCACTTCTCATTTTCTTTTCAACTTTTAAATCAGGATGAGAATACATGTAATTCATTGTTTCACTATCACCATATCTTGCTTCCCAATTTGCAATAGAACTTCCTATTATAATAAAATCATATAAATTTGAAGCAACATCAATCTTAACTTGTTTATACAATTGTGTATTTTCTTTTGTAAGTTCAAGATTTATATTTCCAGTAATCTTTACATTATAAGGTATTAATTCTACTTTAATATTTGGTTTATCCATATAAGCAGTATATCCTTTTTGTTCATAACTCTGTCTTACTTCTTCCATGCAATCTAGAGCAGTGCTTTCAATAAAGATTTTTAATTCATTTTCTATTTCAGATTTAAGCATAGGTTTCTGCATGACACAGGGAGAATAATACTGATTAATATAACACATATAAGCTACCTTGCTTCCATTATACATATAGAAATTTTTAGGATCCATTTCTCCACCTTGCATGCTTATAATATCAATACCCTCTTTTGCAGTACTGCTCAAACATTTTTCCATTGCCAAGGAAGGAGATTCTTTTGCAAATATAGCAACAATATCTGATTTTTCTGTGAACAATAAAAATAACACAATTACAATGCAGAGTGCTAAAATAATAAATATAGTAATCTGACCTCGTTTAGATTCCGATTTCTTATTTAGAATTAAGCTGAATTCAAGTCTCTTTTTTTTATTATCCATGTTTTTTTATAATGATAAGTTTATTTATAAATTTATTCTAATATTGGTAAGTTTCAAAAGGACTTGCCATTATCCTAGGTCCAGGATTTCCAAATTCATCCCTGCACTCAATATAATATACAACTCCAAATGTCCATGGAGCAAAATGTTCTATTTTATCACTGGTTGTCATTTCAGTTCCATTACTAAAAACAAAATTCTTTTTTGTGCTATATCTGCATTGTGCAGGCTCATCAGTTGTTATTCTTAATCCACCATCATTGAAAACTCTTATTATAACAGGCCCCATACTATCAATTATTAATTTGAATAAAGTACTATTCTGTGCTTCATTTCCAGCAACATCCCAACAATCAAAAGTTATATTATAGTTTCCTCTTGGAGCACTAGTCCAATTATAATCATGTTTATTAGTATAATCCCCTGTAAAAAAATCCCTGTTATAATCAACTCGATTATCATACCATTGACATTTTGAATCTCCATTTTCAGCTCCACCCTTTGTTTCAACTTTTAATACAACAGAAGCAGGATCTTGTCCAGATATTATTTCTTGGCCATTAACAGGCCTGAAGTCAATTATAGTTAAAGGACTTTGGCTATGTTGAATTTCATATATATAACTTTGAGTCATATTGTTTCTTTCTTCAGAAAGATCTTGGCATCTTATGTAGAATTTTGTTGAATTAGTTACATTAAGGTTTGCAAAACAAGGCAATCCATATTCAACTCGTATTTCACTGGCATTAACACCAGGAATCATTAAACTTTCATAATCTGTTATAACATTTATACTGCAATTCATTTCATCATCCATATCATCAAAAGAAACATCTTCTATAGACCATCTGCATTGAGAAGGTTCATCAACATATGTGATTATAGTCATATTAGTGACATTATATTTTACATAACTTCCTGTATTAGGAGTAACTGTTCTGATAACAGGAGGTGTTAAATCAGGTCCTGGATTTACGCAACTTCTAATATGATATGGATTTGGATTTTGCCTTCCACTTGCAGTCTTGCATTTTACAAATATTTCTGTTTTTGTTAATTCTTCTATTTCAGCTTCTGTTAAATTACAAGGTTGACAAACCATTGTTTTTTTACCATCAACATATTGTTCTTTACAAGGGTTTTGAGTAGTATTGCATAATGTCTGTCCTGCAAAAGAATTTCTAACAGATTCTGGGCTTGGATACATTAAATCTAATTGATGGGCAGGTAGTATTTGTGCTCCTTTTAATCCAAATTCATAGAACATTTCTTCCCATTTTTTTGTAGGATCAGTATCAAATCTGCATTTTGCAAAAGGATCAACAGTTATTCCCATGTGTATCATTTTAAATGGATCAACACATTTTCCATCAAGAGTTCTTATTTCAAAACCATCTTGACTTATTTCAGTGTATTTATATCCCTGAGTTATAACACTATAAAATGGTTGTATCACTGGAAGAGATTCATTTTCTTCCAATGCTAAACATAATTCATCACTAGTCCCTTCATTTATAAATTTGCACAATTCACCTAAACTTTGACATCTGTATTTTGTGCAAGGAACATCTATTACATTGCATTTATTACAATCTGCATTTCCAGAAGGCCTTTCCCACATTCCACAATGGAAATCAATATACACAAACATTATCCACATTAATGCAAATAAATATGCAAGTAATGCTGCTAAAAATGCCATCATTATGCTTTGAGTTATAATATAGGCAATTAATCCAGCAAGCAATGCAGCAATCATTTCAAATCCTCCTGCTTTAATATCTTTTTGCACTATCTGCGCACTAATCGCAGCCCTAACACTTGAAAATGCATTAAAATAACTTCCAGCAGTAGTTGGATTTGATTGAACTTGGTTAAGTGAAGCTGGATCAAGAGAAGCATTGTCTTGGGAAATCATATACAAAAGTAAAGGAGATCCCATAGACCCTGCCACTTGATTAAGTTCAGCTTGAAATGCATAAGGATCAATTGTTGATTCTGCAACTTCTAATTGACTAAGAATATCCAAATATTCTGCTTCCAATGCCATGTATTCTGCAGAATATTGCTCTATACCTGCCTGATCTCCAGAATCTAATGCAGTTTGAAGATTTGCTTTTGCAATATTCATCTCTTTTTGAGTTTTTGCTAATTCTTCATTAAGTTGAGTTATATTTGTAGAACTATTCATGCTTAATTCATAGGTTTCTAAATTTGTTAAATTTTCATCATTTATTGAATTAAAAAATTCAAAAGTTCCAGGATCAGCAGGTTTTGTACCTGCTCTTGCTTTATAAAATCCAATATATCCAGGACCTAATGTATTAGGCGGCGCTTCTTCTTCTCCTGTTGATTTTGTTCCAATACCTCCCCCTGTCCATACATCAATATAATTTATCCAAGCTCCACAATCTCCAAGGCTTATGCAGAATTCATTCATTTCTTCTGTAAAATAATCAGTATGGCATTTACAATTATCCACACACCAGCATCCAAATATTCCGCATATCCATGTTTCAGTGCATCTTTGAGTAGCAATGCTGCATAAAGAATCTCCTGTAACAGTTACAGATTCTGATGTTTCATCATATAAATCAAATCCAGGAGGATATTCAGGAAGGCAAACATCAAATTTAAAACTTCCATCCATATCAATATGTTTTACCCAGCAATCTGGATTTTTAGGGCACTTCTCCAGCATTTCAGATGTACTTTTTTTAGCATTTAATTCCAAACATTTTCCCCAATTATTAAATCTGCATGCAGCCTGTGAAAATTCAGTTCCATCATTTGCTGTTGCAGTGCTTGCAACACAAATATTATTTCTATAATCTACACATGGTTCAGTTCTTTCTGTTCCAAAATAACAAACATGTCTTACATGCCTGCTTCCAGCAGGATCTTTTCCTCTTCCAATAACATTATCATATTCACACCAAGATTCTCCATTTTTTCTTTCAACTCCATCAATAACACAATCAATATCTTTGCAAATATATTTTTTAGAATCATCCTTACCACAATAAGTTCCAGAAAATAAATCACAATCCTGGGCAACCCCTTCATGATTATTACAAGAATCAAACCAATAAACATCATCTTTGCCTTCAATACATCCTTTATGGTCTTTTGCTTTGCATGTTGTATTCAAAGAAGGGTCTGAACAATATTTTCCACTCACATCAAAATTAGTAGCATTTCCAGTTCTAACAATGCAATCATCAAGTGTTGTATAGACACATGTTTTATTTTTTCCAGAATAAAATACACAAGCACCTTCCTTGCTTCCCTGAACAGAATATTTACACTGAACTTCATTTGTTAATTCAGGTTTCCATTCTTTTGGAATAGTTGGATTTTGAGAATTCGCTAAAAAATCACATTGAGCCTGAGTTGTCAATTGCGCATCACCACTTCCTAATTGACAACAGCCTAATCTGCAATTAGGGCCTGCACATTTTTTATCATTTCCATCAAAAGTTCCATTAAGATCAATGCATGTCCCTTTTGAAGAAACAGGATTACATATTCCATCCTTATTGCTTTGACAGCATCCTTTTTCACACCATCCAGCATCTACTTCAGAGCAATTTGACAAATATGTAACATAACTTGGATCAGATTTATCACAATTTATAGGTAAATCCATTTCACACCATTTTCCAGATTTTGTTTTAGAACAGCATATTAACTGAGTTTCTGCAGCAGAAATTTCTGTAGATTTATAGATTAAATATGAAAAAGCAAGTAATCCGATCATCAATGCAATTATTTGAAAACAACCAAGAGCAGCTGTTTTATAAATTTGAGAAGCAGTTTCAGTTGAATCTGTCTTTTTTTCTTCAGCTATAATTTCTTTATTATTAGAAGGATTAGTATAAGAATATATTAAATAGGAAAAAGCAAATAATCCTATTATTAATATAATTATCTCAAAATAACTTATGCACGCTTTATTCAACATTTGTTTTTCCTCTTTTGTTATATCTCTCATTTTTTCTATTTATACTTTTGGTTTTTAATATCCAGGTGGAAGTGGACAACTTCTTAATGCAAATTGATATCTATGTTCAGTTGCTCTTTCAGTTAAAACATAAATCCTATCAGATCTTCCAGTTATAGTTTCATTTATATCAAAACTAGGATTTATTATCATATAACCCAAGGAATCAAAATAACAATATTTTGCTTGTTGATTTGCAGCTTCCATGGCAATATCTGCAAAATCATATATAGGATGTAGCATATTTATTTTAAAATTATTAAAGTTTATTGTCCGGTCTTCACGAATTATTTGAAAATCTTTTTGTATTCTTATTTCAACATGTTTAGGATAAATATTTGTTGTTACCTTAATTCCAGGGGTATCAATAACATCTGTTGAGCTTTCTTTTAATTTAAATCTAAGTTTTTCAAAACAATCAGCTATCTTAGGAGTTATATACTCTGTTATTTCTCTTTGGATATGTTCAACTAATAATGGTCTTTGATAAGCACAAGGTTTGTAATTCTCTCCACTATAACAAATATAAACTATTTCATCATTCATAAATTGTACAGAATATCCAGGAGAAATATCTGCACCACTATTGCTTATTCTAGCAATAGCATCTTCAACAGCCATTCTAGTGCATGTTTCAATTGATCCTTGCGGATTTCTTTCATCAAAGATTTGAACAATTGGATTATCTTGGAATCTCCAAAATATAAAAATCAAAATTAAAACAACAATTATCAAAGCAAATATTATAAATATTGTTATTTGACTTTTTTTATTTTTCATTTTTCCACCATATCCAGGTTCCTTTTCCAGAACCCACTTGTTTACCTTTAATAGAATTTTCAGCCCTGAGATTAACAAGTCTGTAAAATATTTTTGTTCTTGTTACATTGGTTATAATTTTTTCTATTTCTCTTGTTTCAAGAGGCTCATAAGACTCTTTAATCAATTTAAGAATTCTATCACTCTCTTTGTCTTTTCCAATCCTCATATAAATAATTAGTATAATCTCTTTTTAAATATATCGATTAATACACTGAAAGATATATAGATTAATACACTGAAAGATGTATTAGTTAACTCATAGATGAATTAATACATAAATTCATAGATAGATTTATTGATTAATTTTTTGTAAAGAAAAATTTAATCTTCGTTCTCAACCCTTGGAGCAAGAATAAAACTTAGTTCCATGAAAGGAGTTTCAAAATTAAGTTTTAAAGGATAATCATTTGAAAAGTTTATTTTAACTTTATCAGTGGTCTTTGTTGCCTTTATCATTTTTTGAAGATATTCTAAAGAATATTTTGATTTTGCATCTTCTGCAACAATACTCACTTCATCTCCAAATTCAGACTTAAATGAGTTTAAAGAACCCTTTGCTTGTATTATAAATTTGTTTGATTCAGATATAAAAGAACAAGCATCTGCAACCACACTGCAGTCTTCAATTGCCTCTGAAAAATCAACAGAAGACATTTCTATTTTGCTGGCAAATTCTAAATTAGGAATCTCTTTTTCTTCTCCCTCAACATCAATTAATGCTAAACTAAACTCTCTTGTTATTTTATCTTTTATTTGTAGTTTAAGTTCATTTTCTTCTCTTGTAATAACTAAAATACTTCCACTATGTATCCTCTTAAGAACAGCCTTCAAATTTTCTAAATTAACTCCTAAAATTTCCTTTTCTTCAATTTCTAATTCTGAAAAAGCAGTATTTGGAAGTTTAAATGAAATCATAGCAACATTTGCAGGATCAATTGCAATTATTCTTAATCCTTCTTTACTAACTTTTAATCTGACTTCTAATACTAATTCAGATATAATACTTATAATCTCTGAAAATAGTTTTGGATGATCTAATTTTAATAACATAATTTTCTCTTTTTCCTCTTGTTCTAAAAATTGATTTTATTTTTAAATATTATTATAGTCTACCAACATCTATAGATTATCACCTATACCCTCTAATTTCATTCTTAAGTAACAAGACAATGATTATAAAACCCAAATACCTTCAAATTTTACCTTTTAATAAGGATTAATAATCTACAATGGAAAATAATTCTAAAACAGGAGAAAGGAGCTTTAAAGAAGATAGGGTAAGAAACATAGCCCTAATGTATTATTCATTGCCAGAAGTAAAAAAAGCATTATTTGATTTTTCAAAAAACAGAGAGTCAATTCCTAGATATTTTGAAGGCTTTGGAAAAAGACCAGATGCATTTCAATATGATTCTGATATTTTAGAATTTGTAAAAAAAGGAGCAACTTCTTTTCATTGCTCACAAGAGTTATGGAAAGACCCTCTTGAGATTTCAAATGAATTATCTAGAAAAGAATTTGATGAATTAAGAACTGGTTGGGATTTATTGATAGATATTGATTCTCCTTATTTAGAATACAGCAAGATTTATGCAGAAATTCTTGTGGATACACTAAGGTTTCATGGAATAAAAAATATAGGTGTAAAATTTTCAGGAAGTAAAGGCCTGCATGTAATAATACCTTGGAAAGCATTTCCAAAAGAAATCTATAATCAAAAAACAAAAGATATGTTTCCTGAATGGCCTAGAATAATTTGCCAATATTTAGGAGAGTTAATCCAACCAAAATTAACAGAAAAAATATTGAAAGATGAAAATCTTAGTCAAATTGCAAAAAAAACAGGAAGAAAAGAACAGGAACTAATGATAAGAGAATGCATCAATTGTAAAAGACAAGTCACTAAAAAATTTTTAAGTAATTGGCTATGTTCTTTCTGCAAAAATGAAATAACAACAACCGAGGGTATGTATAACAATAGAAGAAAACCAAAATGCCCTGAATGCAGAAAAGATCTAATAAAAAAATCAAAAGAAGAAATATATTCCTGTGAATTTTGTAAAACTGATTCTAGAAAAAATCCTTATTTATTTGAACAAAAAGAAAGAGTTGCAACAGAAAAACTTATTGATGCAGATCTTGTACTTGTTGCTCCAAGACACTTATTTAGAATGCCCTATTCTCTGCATGAAAAAACAGCCCTTGCATCAGTAGTTATTGATAAAGAAGAAATTAAAAGTTTTGATATTAAAAAAGCAAGGCCGTTAAATCTGCAAATAAAATCCTTTTATCCAGAATCAAAAGAAGAAGAAGCAAAAGAATTGCTTCTTCAGGCATTGGATTGGAGCGAACAAAATAAAAGAAAAGAAAAAATCAATAACTCAAGAATAAATTCTAATTTCAGCAGATTTAATTTTAATGATAATAAGGAAAATATAAAACCAGGAGATTTTAAAAAAACAATAATTCCAAACCCCTCTGAAGAAATATTCCCCCCATGTATAAAATTATTATTAAAAGGAGTTAAACAAGATGGCAGGAAAAGAGCCTTGTTTGTCTTAATAAATTTTTTTAAGTCTCTAGGATTAATAGATTCTGAGTTAGACAAAAGGATTTATGAGTGGAATGAAAAAAACTATCAGCCATTGAAAAATGGATATATTCAAAGCCAATTGACTTGGTTTAAAAGGAATAATTCCATGCTTCCCCCAAATTGTGATAAAACCCATTATAAGGATTTAGGAGTATGCCACCCAGATGAATTTTGCAGACAAATAAAAAATCCAGTTAATTATGCTGTTAAAAAATATTATAAAAGATTTTAATTAGATAAAAAATAAAAGTTTAAATACCTCAATATCTTAAATTTTCTATGGAACAAAAAAGAGTAGTATTATTTTTAATGTTTTTAGTGGTAGGCATTTTATTCTCTAGTTTAATATCTGCTGCAGAGATTACTCAAAGTTCTGAAGTTGATAGGGCCTATAGTTGCTTAATTAGCACAATTGGCAGTAATTGTTCAACAAGAAATGTTCAGTTAAATGCCTTTAATCTTCTTGCAATTTCCTATGATGAAAGTCTACAAGAAAAATGTAAGGCTTCTCTTATTTCTAAGAAAAATACCAATAATTGTTGGCCTTCAACAGAAGGTGGAAGTTGTGAAGTAAAACCAACTGCACTTTCAATAATAGCTTTGTTAAAAATAGATGTTGATGTTGAAAAAGAAATAAATTGGACTTTGAGCAAACAAAAATTAGAAAATAGTTTAACTTGGTTTTTGGAAATAGATACTGCTAACTATAGTAAATGCGATATAAATGGGCAGCCAATAATTCTTGGAGAAGACAAAAAGATTATTTCAGGATCTCCTGATGGTCTGGAAAGGACATATAATAACTATTGGTTTAAAATTAAAAAAATTGAAAAAAATTATACAATTTCCTGTGATAAAGCATTCACAACTACTCTGATGTATCAAAAGCCTTCTAATAGTGCATACTATGTTTCAAGTAATCCGCATTCTGCTTCTGCAGGAGATGATACAGTTGAAAAAGTAGAATCTTATTGTTTTGGAACAGGTTCTGTATGCGAATATGAATCAAGCATTTGGGCAACACTTGCTTTATTAAAATATGGAAAAGATATTTCCCCCTATATGCCCTATTTATCAGCAATGTCAGATGATCCAAAAAATCAAGATTATCTTCCATCTGCATTTTTATTAATGATAACTGGAATGAGTGAATATGAAGAAGAATTAAAAAGCCTTCAAAAAGAAGGAAGATATTGGGGGGAAGGAGCACTTTCATTAGAACAAACTCCTCTTGCAGTTGCAGCATTAATATCTGGAAATGCAGGAGGTTCTTTAGAAGTAAGTGAAGCTCAAAAATATATTATAGGAAAACAAGATAAAGCAACAGGTTGCTGGCAAGAGGATAAAACTTCCTATATACTCTATTTGATGTGGCCAAAATCTCCAACAACAGTTACTCCTCCTGGAACAAACATAACTACACCAATGACCTGCGAAGAAAGAAGTTATTCCTGTGTTCCTTCAACAAGATGTGAATTAGCTAACCAGGCATCAGGATATGAATGCAGTGGTTTTGCAGAAATTTGCTGTAAAAGTCCAATGGCAGAAGCTTCTTGTAAAGAACAAGGAGGAGAAGCCTGTGATTCTACTGAAGAGTGTTCAGGAGAAGTAGTAACTACAGATGATGAACCTAATTGTTGTTTACAGAGTTGCATTTTACGAGAAGAACCATTACCTCAATGCCCTACAACAGGAGATTTCCTATGTAAAAGTAAATGTTCTACAGAAGAAACACCTTCAAGTATTTATGCATGCTCAGGAAATATGCAGTGTTGCAGTAAAATTATTACGACTACAGGAAAAAATAATCTATGGCTTATAATCCTTTTAATAATACTAATAATATTGGTTATTCTTGCAATAATACTTAGAAATCAATTGCAAATATGGTGGTTTAGAATTAAGAATGGATTTTCATCTAAAAAAGGACCTCCACCAACAACAAGATTTTCACCATCTCCTCCATTTAGGCCTGTTCCTCCAAGACAATTAGTTCAGAGGCCGCAGAATCCTAGAATGTATGGTCGTATGCCTATTTCAAGACCAAGTGAAAAAGATAAAGAATTTGAAGAGACAATGAAAAGATTAAAGGACATAAGCAAATAATTTTATTTTTAACTATTAAACTTTGTTAGCTCCTAAAAATCTTCATGTACGAAGATTTAAAATAAATTTTACACTAATAATAAGAATTGTGATTTATAGGTTATTTATTTTTCAATATGATATTCTAAAATATTCATACATTCTAGTTTATAGTTAAATTTAAAACATCTGATTTATTATTTTATCTATGGACATTAAAAAGAGGCAAATCTTCATTTTTCTATCATTAATGATATTTTTAATTTTAATTTTTATCCAACTTACATTATCATTAGAAATAAAAATGTCAAAAGATTCCTATCAACCAAGAGAAACCCTTCAAGCAGAAATATCTGGAAATTTTATCTCATTAAAATCAGAAAATATAATGATATATAAAGAAAATAAAGTTCATTCAGAGCCAATAATCCAGGGTTTAACAAAACAAGACAGAGTATATTATTACTATGCTGTTCTACCGAATCAAGAAGGAAATTTTTCTTTAAGAATAGAAAATGCAGAATACATAAAATCAGGAGATATTGTTTCAGATACAATAATAAAAAATTTTACAATAAAACAGACAAATGAATCTTCTCAATCAATAAATCCAGGTTTTATATTCACTAAAAAAGATTTCTCTATAAAAGTAAAGGCATTGAATAAAGATCAAGATATATCTATATCCTTTGAGAACTATACCTACAACATATTCTTATTTGAAGAATTTGAAGAATTAGTTCCATTTTCAATTGCAGGAATTACAACAAAAAAATCCATTTTAAAAATAGGAAACTATAATATTCCAGTTTTTATTGTGAACAATATTACAGAGAATATTACAAATCAATCATCACCTATTTCTCAAATAGATTTTTCAATAGATAATCTAAACGCTATAATTTTTACAAATAGGACATATTTTTTTAGTTTTTATCTAGAAAATACTGGAGAAGCTAATCTGACAAATATAAATCTAACAAATAGTTTTAATGCAACAATCATTCCCTCAAAAATAGATTCTTTGAAAACACAGGAAAAAGCTCAGGTTAATTTAACAATATTCATCAAAGAAAAACAGAAAAAGAATATCTCAGGAGAAATAACTGCAAAAATTGAAAATTATTCTTTTTCAATTCCAGTATATTTTGAAATAACTGAGAATTTATCTAAAGTAACTCTTCCTGGAATAAATAATACAAATACCTTAAGTTGCAAGAATATAGGAAAAATATGCTTAGAAGATGAAGAATGCAAAGGACAATTAACTCCAAGTTTAGAAGCTGCCTGTTGTATTGGTGAATGTGTAAAAAAGAAAACATCTTCATCAGGAAACTGGATTTATGGAGTAATAATCCTTATAATTGTCTTAGCAGTAGTAGGATTTGTATTCTGGAAATACAAGCAGAAAAATCCAAGGTCAAAAACAATGGATGAAATAGTAAAGCAAAAAGTTGATTTAAAAAAGATAAATAGAAACAGACCAGGGCATGTTGAAGAAGATGAAGGAGAGTATTAAAAATTTTATTTCTTTTTCTTCTTAGATTTTCCAGCTTTCAAACTTTCCTTATTGTTTTTTTCTACCTTGTTTTCTTCTTTGTTATCTTCAATACTCTTAATTCCAAGTCTGTTAATAAAACCAGGATCAACTTCTTTTAATCTTTTCAAAAACATTTCTCTTTCACCTGAAAGTCCTTTTGTAACCTCTTCATACTTATGCAATTTCATTGCAAGCTCAGAAATTATAGAACCAAGTTCAAAATTATTAAAAACAAGTTCTTCAGGTTCAATTATTTCAATGTGTGACGGAAACATATTAAAGACTATTGAAAATAATAATCCCAGATTATCAACTAAAACCTCGACTTCTGCAAATGTTGTAAATAAGCCTGCTACATCTTCTATTGGTTTTGGTTCATGGATTTTTTTACTAACTATTTCTATTCCATTGACTTTATCAAACCCATCTAAAAATTTATTCATACCCTCAACAATGTATTCAGGAGGCCTTCCCATTATTTCAAATATCAGCATAGCCCTTATTTTTTCATTTCTCATGCAATAAAATAAAACTCAGGGTTTTTATATGTTTGTCTAAGAATTATTAGCAATTATTTTTTGTAATTATCATTAATGTGATAAGCAGGAAAAGTTACACAAGCAATTTATAATATGTGCATAATATCCTAACTTAAAATCTGAACCTGTGAAGATTTAAACTAATTATTGCACTAATAAAATAAAGAACTATTGTATCGCAATGTGTAATTAGAATATATTGCTTTTTATTTGTTTTACAAATACAATTATTATTCCCTAAATTCTATGTTCTAACACACCCACTAATAAAAATACTATCACATTACTAAACTCCTTTATCTTAAGGTATATTCAACAAATCACCATCAATATCTTTATCAATATTATTCAAATTGAAAAATTGTGCAAATCTCTTGCCTTTTGTCCTAACTATTTCAAGATTAGCAACCCAGTTCTTTCCAGAATCTTCTAAATCACTTGGTTTTAAAAAAAACCATCCAAGTCTGTTGATCCTTATTGCAATAACAGGTTCTAACCCAAAAATTTCAGAAAAAACCATAAAATTATTCATCTGCTCCTTTGTGATATATTTTGAAGTTTTTTTAGTGGATTTAGCTTCAATAGCATATTTTCCACCAACCTTACCAACAAGAAGATCGCAATCAGAATTCTCCATTACACCGCTTCCAGCAACTCTAACAGCTCTAAAATGATTATCTACAAACATTTGTAATAATTCTCTTTCAGCCTTGCTTCCTTTTGATTTATTTGACATTTCTTGTTTTTGAAATGGCAAAGATTGAAAATCTTTGATTTTCAAGATTGCTCATTTTATCACCTTTTAAGTAGGTTAATAAATGCAATTGGCATTTTATAAATCTTGTTGAATTTTTAATAAAAATTAGAAACATAATTCATATTGTTTAAATTTATTCTTTAACAAAGATTTTTGAATTCTATCTTAGAATATGTAAGTTTTGGATAACTAATTGATAATATGCGCTATTGATAACTAAGAAGTTTTTGCCTTGGATTTTGAACAGGCAAAAAGTTTATGTGATAAATTTTAGAACTTCTTTTCCTTAACAAATTTAATATAAACAACAGCGATTATTGCTCCAATTGTATTAAATACAATGTCCCACATTGTATTATTATAACCACCAACACCTGTTTTTGGTAAAGTTAAAACTAAAATAAATTCTACAATTTCATTAAAAGCACCTAAACCCATTCCAATTAAAACAAGAAAAATAATCATAGACAAATTTAATTTTTCTTTTTTTAAACTAGGCTTTAAAATATAATAAGAAGCAAGAGTTGCAAAACCAAATCCAAAACAATGAACAAGCATGTCATATCTTAAAAAAGGCAATATCCAATAAGTATACAAAACACCATCACCTACTCGTAAATAACCACCCAACATATGTAGCAACCCCCATATTGACACTCCAATTAAAACTCCTTCACTAAAATTATACTTGGAATTCAACCATCCAATCAATATCATAAAGAATACTAAAACACTAACATACATAATAAATTCATAATTTACTTTCTGCATATAAAAAATCCCAAATAGGATAATATAGATTATTGAAAAAATTAGGATTCCTAATTTTATTTTTGTTATATTTTTAAATTTCATCTTATATTAATTAATGTAAAACTCAGATTATATCTGTGAGATTAGTTATCACATTACTGATTTCATTCCCTATATCGATTTACAATCATTCCAGCAGCAACTATTACAAGAACAACAGGTATCCAAGGAATATTAATTGTTATAACCCTAAGTTCATTAAGTAACCATATCAATCCTACAACAAGTAAAATTACTGCAAATGTTGGAAACTTTCTTTTCTTTTTAAAAAATGTCATTTTTTATTTTACCTCCTTTTGTTTTATTTCTTATTATAAGAGTTCTTTTTGAATCCTGTTCTACCCGAGGACTCTTTTAAGAGGGCTCTACAAATCTCTTGCAAGCAAAGTTCTTCTTTGATTTGCTTTTGCTCTTTCAATTCCTTTTCTTAACATTCCCTCAACCTTTCTCTCAAGCTCTTTTTCAACTTCTTCAGCAACACTTGTTATCTGATTATCATTATCAAGTTTTTTCACAACTTCCCTTATTTTTGATTTTATTATTAGTGTCATAATATACCTTTTTTTCTTATTATTCTAATCCAATATCGTTTTTAATTCTTTTCATAGCTTCAATGGCTACTTCAAAAAATTCATCAAGACTTATTCCAAGGTTCTCAGCCTCTTTTACTATATCTCTACTGATTGCAGCTGCAAATCTTTTATCCTTGAATTTCTTTTTTAATCCGCTAACATCCATATCACTTATTTTTTTGCCTCTCATCAATGCATATGCATGAATCAATCCAGTTATTGTCTCACTTGCAGCAAGAGCATACTCAATTTTCTTCTCTCTCTTTTTATCTTTTAATCCAGCACATTCAAATCCACACCCATGAGAAACAATATTATTAATGAATTCATCATCAAATCCTTGTTCTCTTAATATTTCAGGAGCCTTTGTCAAATGCTCAACTGAATTATTTTTAGTTATTCCCCAATCAATGTCATGCAGCAGTCCAAGCATTGCAAAATATTCTTCGTCTTCACCTAATTTTTTAGCAAGTTCTTTCATAACAGCTTCGCTTTCTAAAAAATGATTCCAATCAGAAACATCAGAATTATATCTTTTTAAAAGTTCAATTGCCTGTTCTCTATTGATAGGTAGTTGCATGATAAAAATTATATTAAGTAGTATAAATAGATTGTGAAGATTATTTCTTCTTAACCTTATCAACTTTTTTTGCAGCATTTCCAACCATTTTATCTATTTTTTCTTCAACTTTAGTTTCTTTTTTCTCTTTTTGAGTCTTGTTTTCTTTTTTCTCTTCAAAACCTTGTTTTGAACTTATTTTCTCTTTTACAAAAGGGCTCTCTATTCTCATGAATGGAAATAATATAACATCCCTTATTGATTCTTGTCCTGTTAATAATATCACCATTCTATCAATCCCAATACCCAATCCACCTGTAGGAGGCATTCCTGTTTCAATAGCATTGATAAAGTCTTCATCAAGAGGATTTGCCTCATCATTGCCTTCCTTAAGCATTTTTTGCTGTTCTTCTAATAATTTTCTTTGCATAATTGGGTCATTTAATTCAGTATAGGCATTTGCAAGTTCAGTGCCCATGCAAAAGGGTTCAAATCTTTCAATTAACCTATTGGTTTTATCATTTCTATGCAATTTGCATAAAGGAGTTGTTTCAACAGGATGGTCTGTTATAAAAATTGGCTGTTCTAGTTTTTCTTCGCAAAAATGTTCAAAAACACCCTGAACCATCCATCCCCAAGATTCATATTTAATTTCAACATGATTTTTCTTAACAAATTCTTTTAATTCTTTTTCATTCATTTTTAATACATCAATTCCTGCAAATTTTTTTATTGCTTCAGCCATTGTCATTCTTTTCCATGGTTTTTTAAAATCTATTTCCTTGCCTTTAAAACTGACTTTTGTTGTATTATTTGCTTTTAAACAAGCATTTACATACAAATCTTCTGTTAATTCCATCATATCATTATAATCAGCATAGGCTTGATATATTTCTATCATAGTAAACTCAGGATTATGCCATCTGTCAATACCTTCATTTCTAAAATTTCTTGCAATAGTAAATACTTTATCATAACCTCCAACAATTAATCTTTTTAAATAAAGTTCAGGAGAAACAGCAAGATATAATTTCATATCAAGTGCATTAAGATAGGTTTCAAATGGTTTTGCACTAGCTCCCCCATATAATGGTTGAAGATAAGGAGTATCTGTTTCAACAAAACCTTTTTTCTTTAACAACTCCCTTATAGAGTCTATTATTATACTTCTTTTTTCAAATACTTTCTTAACTTCAGGATTCATTATCAAATCTAAATATCTTTTTCTATATCTTTCTTCTTTATCAGAAATTCCATGCCATTTTTCAGGTAAAGGAAGTAGGGATTTAGAAAGAACAACAATCTTTTTTGATAAAACAGAAACTTCTCCGGTTCTTGTTTTCATTACAATTCCTTCACATCCAATAAAATCTCCAATATCAACATATCTTTTAAATAATTCAAAACTCCCATCTTCAGTTTCTTTCTTTTGTAAAATTACCTGTACTTTTCCTCTAGAATCTTGCAAAGTAACAAATATCAATTTACCTAAATCTCTTTTAGTCATCACCCTTCCAGCAATCTTAACATAATCTTTTGCCCTTTCATCATTCTTTAATTTAGAATGCTTTTCTTTAATTTCACTAGAATAATTTTTAGGTTCATATTTATGAGGATAAGAATCAATTCCTTTCTTTCTTAGTTCCTCTATTTTCTTTAGTCTTTCACCAACAATCAAATCTTCTCTTCCCATGTTATATATTATTCTCCAAATTATTCTTTATTTTTAATATTTGTTCTTTTAAAATAGGAATATCATTTTTTAAAACTTCCCAGATTAAGTTAAAATCAACACAAAAATATTGATTAGTAACTTTATCTTTAATTCCTATAAATTCTTCCCAGTTAGTATTTTTATATCTATCTTTTGTATCTTTTGATAAACTTCTAAGGGTCTCGGCTATAATATCTAATCTTCTTATGTTAGCATCTCTAATATCTTTATTTTTTAAAAATTTATCCTTAGAAATATTATTTATTGATTCTTCAATATCTTTAATAATATCCAAAATATAATTAAGATAGGGCAAATCTAAATGGAAAGTCATATTATTCTTATCTCATCAGAGAGTATGTATTTTTTTAAATGAGTATTAATTCCATTATAACTAATCAAATCTACCTTTATACCAAGTTCTTTTTCAAGTTCTAAATTTAGTCCAACAAATTTCAATCCCATGCCTTCTACAGGTTCAATTAAAATATCAATATCACTTCCTTCTTTTTGCTCTCCTCGTGCATAACTACCAAAGATTCCTGCTTTTTTTATCCCTTTTTTTCTTAATATTTCAATTATTTTCGGCTTTAATTTTTCAATTTCACTTTCTTTGGAATTTTGTTTTTTCATAATTATTAAGAATAAAACATGGTTTAAATAAATTACTATATCAACGGAAATAAATTTTCCCCATAATTTAAAAATTAACTTAATAAAATATCTTAAAAATTATTTATAACAAATAATTAATGTTGTACATATGTTGTAGAGCTAGGTGGTATAGTAACATTATACTGGCTTGCCAGAGCTTCTAAATCAATATTACATTTTTCAGCAAGTTCTTCTACATCATCAATATCATCTAATTCACATTCTTCATAGATAACTTCTAATGTAGGAAGAATTGCAGCAATTTCAGTAGCTATTCTTTGAGCCATTGCCTGTATTTCCGCCTGACTTTGGTTAAAAATAATCATTGTGTTTAATGTGCTTATATCAGTTATAACCATATTAACCTGAGCCTTCAATAGATTTATTTCTCTGACTTGTCCAGGACAGCACACAGTAAGATTATTTATTAAACTATCAATTATCTTTATAGTCTTATCAAGATTAGCAACAACTTCATCATTTAATGCTCTTCTTAAATCATTTACAGCCTTTTTTATATCATTTGTATGATTTGCAATATATTTTAAAGCATCAACTCTTATTTGATTAATTTGTTGAATAGAAGTTGCATTTTGTATTTTTAATTCATAATTTTCTAAAGAAACAATAATCTTATCAATGTCGTTATTAATCAAAACCTTATCACTTTCATCAATTGGAGCACTAGAAACATTTTGTTTAAAAGCTTCTAAAGACGCAATTTTTTTGTCAAGATTTTTTATTATAGCCTCTTTTGTATTATTTAAGGCAGTTGAATTATTAGGGTTAGTTGTATTTGTTCCCCCAGCACTCCCCCTAACAGCAGCAGATGCAATAGCACAAAAACTTATTATAAATAAAAATAATAATATACTTACAATTATTTTTCTTTCTATTTTCATTATAAATCCTCTTCCCATTCAATATCTTTTACAACATTTGCCTGGTTTATCACCTTTAAATTTTGCTCTTGAATAGCTCTTAATGTGCTTAATCTTTGTTGTGTTCTTGGAGAAATAGTAGTGCCGTTTACAACTTTATCAGTATAATTAACCTGATTTTGAGTATTTCTATTTGCTAAAGAATCTTTAACATCTGTAGAAGAAGGTTTTTTATTAGATAATAATTCTATTGTCCCAAAAACTATCAAACCAACAATTATAACAACAACTGCAACAACCAAAATTTTATTCATTGTAATTCCTCTTTATAAAAAATAATCTACTAAGGTATTTAAATATTTCTATTCTTTTTTGTTTTTTTAACAAAAATATATAAATCAAGTTAATCTAAATTCATCATGAAAAAGAGGAAAAATTTGAATTATTTATTTTTAATATTAACAATATTTATAATTTTAATATTATTTTTTTATTTTAGCAAATCAGCATTTATATCCGGTAATGCCATCTATACTACATATTCGTGCACAGATAGCGATGGTGGAAAAAATTATACAACAACTGGTATTGTTAATTACACAAATCTATTTTCAAAACAATCCTTAAAAGATAAATGTTCAAGCAATCATAATCTAATAGAATATTTTTGTCAAAATAATAAAATATCTTTTACAAACTATAATTGTGGTACTGATAATGTTTGTGTTGGCGGAAAATGCCAGAAAAAACAATGCAAATATTCCCAACCATATCCAAATCCACAAAATTCATCTTATAATGGAGATCATGGAGATAGTGGTAATCAAGATAGGCAATTTTGTGATGGTCCTGAATTTGCACCAAAATTAAATTGGTCGGTTATAGATGGAACTGTAGTTTTCCAACCAATATCTGTCTCAGCAAATGGAACTCAGTTATATGCAACAATAATGCATACTGATATTCCAACTTTATATGCAATTGATACTAAATCCGGAAAAATAAACTGGTCAAGAGATTATAGTGCTTCAGCAGCATTTGTAACCCCCCTGTCTGATGAAACTGGTTATGTTTATCTTGTTGGAAAAAAGAAAACTTCTTTAGAAAATGTTACTAGTATTTTTTGCCTTTATCCCAATGGTACTGAAAAATGGGAAACTCCTCTTAAGGTTAATTCAACAGAAATAGTGGCAGGAAGAGCACCAGGTGGAATTCATTTTACAGCTTCTGGTAAAATCGCAACAGTAACAAATGATGGATTGATATTCATATTAGAAAGAAATGGAAGAATTGTTTCAGTATATAATATTCCTCAAAAACTCGGTTTTGTAACTCCAAAAAGTTCAGGTTCTAATACTTCTAAAAATTCTTTTAGTTCAATTAATGATAAAAAAGTTAATGATAAGAATAATTCAAGGGGCATAATGGCAAGATTTGAAAAAATATTAGGTTCAGGAGCAACAAGTATTCTAAGTGTATTAGACACTTCCTACTATTGTGACAATACAATAGCAGTTTCATTGAAAAATCAGTTATTTGTTATTGGCGGAGGAACAGATGAAAATACAAGTGCACTAATAGCATTTAATTTCAACGATTTAACAAATTCAATAGAATTTACTTGGTATATGCCATTCAATGGAGACAGTGGAACTTCTCCTTCAATAAATAGAAATGGAGATGCACTTGCAATTGAAGGGGGCGTAGAAAACAATGTAGACATGTTCTACATAAACATTGATAAGTGCAATAAAAATATTGATTCAGATTCTAGACCTGAAATTTGCAAAGAATCTTGGAAATATCATTATCTTGGAAGTGGTTCAGGAGGATCTTTAGGATTTGATGAAAATGGAGTAGTTTATTTTTGGGATTCATCTTTAAAACCAGAAGATCCTGATTTTTATGCAATAGCAGATAGTAATGGAACACCAAAAGTTCTATGGAAAAAAAGCTATGCAAACAGCAATTTGAATGTGCAATTCACATCACTTGCAACTGTTCTTAACAATGAAATACTTGGAACAATAACAACCTTTGACCCCCTAATTAATACTGGTAGTCTTTATACTTTATATAAAAGTTCAAAAGATGAATTAGTTGGAATTGATAGGTATACTGGAGAAATCTTATGGAGAACTTATGCAGATGATGATTCTATTAATGCTCCAATAGTTGGAACAGATGGAGATATTTATTTACCCTATTTTGGAATGGCAGATATAGTTAGTTTAAATGCAAGTGAATTCCATGGGGGAATTAGGAAATATATTGTTTAAAAAATCAAAAAATCTTACAACTTGCTTATTTTAAAACCTTCAAAACCCTGATTTTTTATTTCATTAACTTCAATACTTCTGACAATTGCATGTTTTGTTCCTGCTTTGCACACATCCAACATCTGCCTGACTTTTTCATCAACACCTTCCATAACAACTTCAACTCTTCCATCATCCATGTTTCTTACAAAACCTCTTACTCCAATAGCATTTCCCTGCTCTTCTAGATATTTTCTAAACATGACTCCCTGCACAGTTCCAGATATGTAAACTCTAATTGATTTCATGAATATTCATAGAATAAGAATTATTTAAGGTTTGTTATAGTAAATTTATTCAATAGTTTTCTATTATAATAATGTTTATAAATTAAAAGTATTCTTTTATTAAATGACACAAAAAGAATCTGATTTAGTATTATTAGCTCAGCTAAATGAACGGTTAGGTCAAGGTTTAAGAGATGCATCTTTTGCTGTTGCAACAGATAAACAACCTGCAAAAGTAAGAGCATTTAATAATTCAATAGAAGCAACACTATATGCTGGGGGTGTTGTAACAGTTCAATCACCAAGATCACCTAGAGTAGACATCAGGCTTGTTGATCCTCTTGATCCTAGTTTTTGTTTAGCTCCTAAAGGAGCAATCTATGAAATAACTACTTGTAAACCTATTGAAGGTGGTCCATTAGAAGCATTAAATTATCATATTGCTACAATCTATGTAACTAGCGAGGGCTTAGCTTTAAATTATGCTGGAGCAAGTAGGGCTGCAGAATTAATAAGAACAGGGAAAGTTAAATTGCCTGAATAAATTTTATTCAATGCCCCTTCTATCCAACTCATTTTGAACAATAGTTAAAGTCTGTGAAGCAAAATACATAGTATTTCCAACACTAACTTTTTTTATATTGACTTTTTTAAGTTTTTTCATTTCAAATTTAGGAATTCCTTCATGGTCCCCTAAAACAAAAACAGGATTTTCACCAATTTCTACAGTTCTTATGTCCTCTCCTTTTTTATCAAGAAGATAAACAGTACTTTCTTCTCCTAATTCTTTTATTACATCAATAAAACTCTTTTTTTCAATAAAATAACCAGGAAGAACCTCATTTTTAATTCCCTGTTTATATTTGTAAAGAAGTTTTTTAATTAATCCTGCAACATCTTTCTTGCTTATGTCTCTTTCATTTTCATCATCATCAGGATGTAGTTTTATTCCAGGAAAAAGTTCAAGATGCTTTGGAGCATCAGGAGGTCCATTAAAAATAAGGTGCAATTTAACATTGTTCCTCATATGATTTGAAATAAAAAATGCCATGATAACAATCTGGCATGCAATATCCATTCTTCCAGCTTTCATTAAATCATCTCCAAAATTGCCAGTTGTTCTTGCTTTTTGCGAAAAATATACAATATGTCTCATAAATATAATTAGAAAAAATAGGTTTATAGAATTAATGGTTAGAAAAAGTTTTGTGTTATCCCGAAACTATTTCATAAGGCTGGTTTAGTCAGGTCTATGAAATTGACACAAGCTAAGCTAACAGAGACACTTAGAAAGCTAGCTGATGGCAAGACAGTTTATCAAGCAAGAAAGACAGCGGGAATAAGCGTGAGAAGAGTCTATCAAGTGAAGGAGGCATTTGATAAAACAGGAGAACTTCCGTCTATCGGAAAGTATGCTGGTCGTCCTCGAAAAGCCTTTGATGAATGGGAAATTAAAATAGTAAAACAAGCCTATGAAAAATATAGAGTATCAGCAGATACTCTAGAAAGATTGATTGATAGAGATTACAAAAAGCACATAGGCCATAACAGAATCCATCAGATTCTGGTCTATCTCGGATATGCCAAAAAGAAGGTCGGAAAGGACATCAGGAAGAAGAAATGGGTAAGATATGAACGAAGACATAGTCTAACAGCAGTTCACATTGATTGGCATTATTGCAAAGGAACTTGGGTGTTTGGTGTTGAAGATGACGCAAGCAGAAAACTGCTTGCTTTGATTGAGACTAAAAAAGAATCAACAAATAACTCAATAATTGGAATGGACTTGGCTTTAGAACATGGACAAATAAAACAATGCATAAGTGATCATGGTTCTACTTTCACAAGTAATTTTACCGACGCAGATTCAAGGTTTAGAGATTATCTTAAATCAAAAAGCATTAAGCAAATACTTTGCAAGGTTAAGCATCCGCAAAGCAATGGGAAGATAGAGAAATGGTTTCAGGCTTATGATAATCACAGGAAGGCATACAAAACTAAAAAAGAATTTATGTTTTGGTATAATGATTTGAAACCGCATAGGTCTTTAAAGTTTGATGAACTTGAAACACCATCAGAGGCATTCATAAGGAAACTTAAAAAATGAAGAATCAGAAAAATGTATCGTTGGGAAATAATAACGGGATACTACAGAAAAGTTTATACTGATTCTCCATCAGGAAATTCTCTTGTTATCCCAAAATATGTATAAACTTCAGATGAGCACATATTCTCTAATTCACCTGAAGCTTTTAATGCTTCAAATTCAGCCATTCTTCTTGTTCTAGCATATTTAGGATTAAAAAAATCATATACCTTTAGAACTCCCTGAAAGAATTCAGCAATACAAGCAGCAGCATAATCTATCATACTCTTAGATAGATAATAGCCCTATTTAATAATTATTATACTTCATTAGAATAATCAATCTCATAAATATTTATAATCCTGTTAATATCATTAATTAAATGAAAAGAGAAGATCGGTTTGACCCACATCATGAAAATTATGCTTTCTTAGCAATAAATGCTGCCATTGAAATTGACAATTCTAGAAGAGATGATTGGTCTAGATTAGACCATGTAAGAGAATTTGGAGAGCTATTGGAAAAAGCAGTAGCAGAAGCACAAAACAATCCAGATTTAGGATTTTACACAATAATTGAATTTAGAAATACATTTCAACAACCCTTAAGAGAATATGGATATGCAGTAGCAGAACATACACAAGTTGATGCATTAAGAGAAGATTTGATAAGGGGCCTATCAATTGCAGCAGACGAATTAAAAAGATTTGCCTACATGCCAAGAGAAATGCAAGCAAAAACAGATGGATTAATGATATTTTGCACTTCATTATCAAGCAAATTTTCTTCCATAAGAGACACTGGTAGAAGATATCTTGCTGCTTAAATTCATCATCACCATGTGTAGGACCAAGACATATGTTACATAGTCCTACATTTACAAATCATAATGTTTCTTATGCCTTCTATACTGAAAATAAACTACTAAAGGAGTTAA
>JAGVWZ010000054.1 GCA_018304045.1 Candidatus Pacearchaeota archaeon
AACAGACCCAATCAGTGTAATTGAAAGAGCCTACAGAGATCCAAATGGAAAATATGGTCCTTCCTACAGTGAAATTGTTGCTCCAAAGTTTATTAAGATAAAGCCAAAATAATCACCTTTAAATACACCTAAAATCTTCTTCTATTATAACAGAAAATCAAAATGATTTTCTGATCTTCGTTTTAAGAGGTAAAACTTCAGATGACAGAAAAATCCTATGGCGGAAACAATGGAGTAAGAGAACATACCAGTGGTAAACCTATCAAGATTAAGGATAATTCCAATAATATCAATGCAAAAAAATTAAAGTCTTCTGAAAAACCAATTAATACAGAAAAAATAAACAAGTCCAATTCTAAACTAAATGAAATTGAATCCTATAAAAAAGCAGGAGAAATATCAATTAAAATAAAAGAATTTGCAAGACAATTAATAAAACCAAATATGCTTCTAGTTGATATAGCTCAAAAAATAGAAGAAGAAATAATAAAACAAGGAGCTCAACCAGCATTTCCAGTAAATCTTTCTATAGATGATGTAGCAGCACATTATCATCCAACATTAGAAGATGAAACAAAAGCAACAGGATTATTAAAAGTAGACATAGGAGTTCACATAAACGGATTTATAGCAGATTCTGCAATTTCCATTGATCTAACGCCTGAAAAAAAACATACAGATTTAATAAAAGCAAGTGAAGAAGCACTTGAAAATGCACTTTCTATTCTCCATAAAAATCCAACCATGAGTGAAATAGGAGAAACCATACAAAAAACAATCTCAAAAAAAGGATTCTCACCTGTGATTAATCTATCTGGCCATGGACTTGGAGAATATGATATTCATGCAGGAGTAATAATTCCAAACAATGCAAATAATAACCCATATAAACTAGAACCAGGAGCCTATGCAATAGAACCTTTTGCAACCTATGGAGAAGGAAAAGTTATGGATGGTCCTCCAAGCAATATATATAAAATAATAAATCCAAGAACTCCAAGATCACCAGCAGCAAGAGCAATTTTAGAATATATCTGGGAAAAAAATGAAACACTTCCATTTTCACTAAGAGAACTTCAAGAAAAATTCGGAAATATTTCAAGACTTGCAATAAAAGAATTAGAACAAAATAATATAATCCATAATTATCCCCAATTAATTGAAATCTCCCATAAACCAGTAAGCCAAGCAGAACATACTTTCATAAAAACACCTGACAACAAAATAATAATAACTACAAAATGATTTTAATTCTCATAAAAAATTATAATCAAAAAAACAATGTACCACCCCCCACTTAAAAGTAGGGGTTTGTGACAGGCACTTGTTTTTAGAATGCTCAGAAATTAAAAGCAGTAAGCTTACGACCTCATTATAAATAATGGGGTTTTAATTTCTAACATAACAAAGTAAATATTCTATATAAACATTAATTAGCAGGATTTGCAGTACCCTTGTTATCTGCATAAGCTTCATTTGCTTTAGCATAAATCCATTTTCCAACACCTACTGCACTATCACAAGCACTATCCAAAGTTTTATTTCTAGGCACAACCCATTCATTATAATCAGTTGGACTTTGAACAAGAGTTCTTTCAATTCCAAATTGTTTTAATTTTACACTATTAAGTCCACCAAAACTACCTCTTTCAAGTCTAACTTTTTGACTTCTATCACAACTATATCCACTTAAAAATATTCCTGCACCCAATGCAAGTAATCCAAATGTTTTTGCAATTCCCATAATATCTAAATTTTTTATGATTTTATAAACCTTTCTATTTGTTACCACTAAAGAATAATACAAAGACTAAATATACTTCTTTGCATTATATATTCTATATAGTGTTTGCCCAAAGTAACCTTAAAAATATGGCAAACTCCATGGCTCGATTTCCAGAAACAGAAGATGAAATAATAATTAATTGTCCTAGATGTGATTCTAACCATGTATTAGTTAGTCTTAATCAAAGAGGATATTATGAAGTAAAAGAATGTCATGATTGCGGATACAGGAAAATTTTTGAATAAGTATAAATTTTACTGGACAGAAAATTGAGGAATTTTCTGTACAGAATGAATTAATAACCATATTCCATTTTAGGGAATTTTTCAGAATTATTTTTATCCATTTTCTCATCATAGCTTCCATGAAATCCAGAATCAATAGTTCTATATTCTAATCCAGAACTACAATTAGAACATTGATAATTTCTTGTATTAAAATTATTATAATTTGTCATTTTTATTAAATATTATTTTATAAATAGTTTTAAAAACATTATTGGGAATCATAATTTTCTTTTTTTCTATTTTCCGGAATTGGAAATGCTCCAATCAATGCTCCTGCTCCCCCAATACCAATAGAAGCACCTAGTATTATTTGATAACTTATTGGCATATAATGGGGGGCGATTATTCTTCCCTCATTATCTCTATCAAATGCATCATGAAAACCATCTACAGCACCAACACCTAAAAGACCTAAAAGCCCTGTTGCAACTAAACCAAAACCAATTTTCCTTGATGTTTGTTCTATTTCCATCTGAGTAATTATCAGAACTCTCTTTCCTTTCAGGTCAAAATATCAGCAATAATGCTTATTTAAATTTATCCCAAATAAGCATTTGCAGGTTTTTCAAGAGCAGCCTTTGCACTTCTCAAATAATCAGTTTCAATCTTCCTATATCTATCCATATCAGTCTTTGAAACACTAGCACCAACTTTTCTCATGGCTTCTTCAAAATGTTTCATCTTAACTTCTTTGCATTTTATATCTTCTCTTAGGGCAAGCATTGCAGCTTCTCTAACTAAACTCTCTACATCTGCACCAACATAGCCCTCAGTTTTATTAATAATTTCATTAACATTAACATCTTTTGCAAGAGGCATATTTTTAGTATGTATTTTAAAGATTTGTTCTCTTCCTTCTTTGCCAGGAGTTCCAACCAATAATATTCTATCAAATCTTCCAGGCCTAAGTAATGCAGCATCAAGCATATCTGGCCTGTTTGTTGCACCAATAACAATTACATTAGATAAATCTTCAATTCCATCCATTTCAGATAATAATTGATTTAAAACTCTTTCAGTAACTTTATTTCCATTATCAATTCCCCTTTTACCAGCAAGTGAATCAATCTCATCAAAAAATACAATGCAAGGACTAACCTGTCTTGCTCTTTCAAAAATCTTTCTAACACCCTCTTCAGATTTTCCAACCCACATTGAAAGTAAAGAAGGTCCTTTTATTTGTATAAAATTAGCTTCACTCTCTTTTGCAACAGCTTTTGCAAGCATTGTTTTTCCAGTCCCAGGGGGTCCATATAATAATATTCCTCTTGGAGGCCTAATTCCCATTCTTGTAAATGCATCAGGAAATTTCAATGGCCATTCAACAGCCTCTTTTAATTCTTGTTTAACCAAATCAAGTCCTCCAACATCTTCCCATCCAACATTAGGAATCTCAACTAAAACTTCTCTCATTGCACTAGGTCTTACCACTTTTAATGCTTCTATAAAATCTTTATGATTAACTTTCAATTCTTTCAATACCTCTTCAGGGATTTCTTCCCCATCTTTTAAATCCCCAATTTTTGGAAGAACTTTTCTTAAAACAATCATAGCAGCTTCTTTTGCAAGTGAATTAATATCTGCACCAACAAATCCATGAGTAACAGAAGCAATCTCATCCATCATACCCTCCATAAAAACAGAATTAAGTTCATCTTTTTCCTTATTAGATAAATCTTTTATTAAAGATTTATTTTTTGATTCATCATCAACCAGAATATCAGCATAATTTTCCAATTTACCTAAAAATTCTTTCTTATGTTTTATTTCTTCATTTATTTCTTTTAATTTCTTTTCTTCTTTATGGTTTTTCAATTCAAGATTTAATTGTTTAATTGATTCTCTTAAAACATCAGTTTTCTTTAAAACATAATTTTTTTTAAAAGAAGGGATTAATGGCATATTTCTCGTATGAATTTTCAAAACTTGCAGTCTGCCTTTTTTATCAGGAGCCCTTATTTCAATTTCCCTATCAAATCTTCCAGGTCTTCTTAAAGCAGGATCAATAGAATTAGGCCTATTTGTTGCACCAATAACAACAACTTTTCCTCTTGATTTTAAACCATCCATTACAGTCAATAATTGTGAAACAACTCTTCTTTCAACTTCCCCTGTTGCATCTTCCCTTTTAGGCGCAATTGCATCAATTTCATCAATAAAAATTATAGAAGGTGCATTCTTTTCAGCTTCTTCAAATAAATCTCTTAACTTTTTTTCACTTTCCCCATAAAACTTGCTCATTATCTCCGGCCCATTTAATAAAATAAAATTAGCTTCTGATTCATTTGCAACAGCTTTTGCAAGCAAAGTTTTTCCTGTTCCCGGAGGTCCATGCAATAATACTCCCTTAGGAGGTTCAATCCCTAATTTTTCAAAAATATCAGGATGTTTTAAAGGAACTTCAACCATTTCTCTTATTTTTTTTACTTCATCAGTAAGTCCACCAATATCTTCATAGGTTATATCTGGAATATTTTCTTCTGAAACTTCAACAGCCTTATTACTTAAAATAACTTCACTATTTTCAGTAATTACGCAAGGCTGGTTAGGCATAGTATTCACAATAACAAACTTAATTTGCTGCAATCCCCCAAAACCCATTCCACCAAATCCAGCTCCACCGCCAAATCCAATTCCATTAAGCATATCATTAAACTCCCCAAAAATATCTTCATCATTTCCTCCAAGCATATCTCTTCTTCTTTGAACTCCACCAAGGACAATTAAATCTCCTTTAACAAAAGCTCTTCCTAAAAGTCCTGCCTTAAAATAATTTGGATTTCCCTGTATCTGAACCCTAACTCCTTTTTGAGCAGGAGCAATTATTATTTTTTTACCTTCCTTAATATCTGCTTTGCTAACAGTAACAGTTTCACTCACTCCTGTTTTTGCATTTTTTCTTATAATTCCATCAATCCTAATAACATTTTCTCCAACATCAGCAGGATAGGCTCTGTCTGCAATTGCAACAGTTTCTCTTCCACCTTTAATTAATATAACATCTCCCCTTTTTATTCCCAATTCTTTCATTATTTCTAAATCTATTCTTGCAATACCCTTATATGCATCATCTTGGAGTGCTTCTGCAACCCTTAATTTCAAAGATTTATTTTTTTCATTTACCATGTTGAATTTGAGTTTACGAAAATTTAACAGACAGAGAATTTCTTAAATTCTCTGTATTTTCAAAAACCTGCTTGTCAAAACCGAAGGTTTTCGCTGTTTTTGAAATAGTTAATTTATCGTTTACTTCCTAACCTCTTTAACAGATTCATCATTTTTAAATACCTGCATCTTATTATTTCTAGGATTAGCAGAATCATATAATTGTTTCACATGTAAAACAGGTTCATTATTTCTAACAACTCTAAACTCCTTTGCCTGAATAACTCTAGATTTAACATTCTCAGAATTTTCCATTTTAGTATTAAAATTCAAACTCAAACTATGGGAATTATTAAAACATAATCTAACCATATCATCTAGCATTCTTTCCTGTTCTTTCATAAAATTAACAATTTCCTTAGGAATTGAAACAGTATAGCTATTTCCAACAAATCTCATTTTAACATTAAATTCTTTTTTCTTTAAATCTAAAAAATCATTATATTCCTGTTCATCCATAGGATGCACCATCTTACTATGGCACTTCGGACAATCAAGAGCTCTTAAAATAAACCCATTTTTCATAAATTGAACTTTATCCATTTTTGTATTACAATTTCCACAAAGGATTGTGTTATTGAATATATCTGTAGTCATTTTATTTGTTTTAACTTATTATTTTTATTTTCTATTTTACTATAACCCTGTGGAGCTAGTTTCATATTGCTATGACTTTGCTCTCCAGGGGAAAAGAGGTGTTTACAGGTATGTGTATACCTGTTGTATACATAAGAAATATATACTATTTAAATCTTGCGAATTATTTTGAGTGATAAAATAACTACCAATTAATAGTGATTTTTAATACAAAAAATTTTTAAATAGAAATTACATATAACAAACATGATAAAATTAACAAATTTAGTTACAGCTGCAATGATATTAGGAACTCCTAGTTTAACAAATTATTCGCCAGCCCATAATCCAGTAGTTTATCATACTCATGTTGCACCTCATTACAGGCCAGGAGAACCTGTTAGAAATACTTTAAAATTTTTATTTTGTCCAAGGTGCCATAGACAATATCCAATAGGAACTGTTTGTTCATGTTCAGGACATAGTATTTCAAGAGGATGTGAATCAGGGCGTCATTATGTTCCAAGGGAACCTGTTAGAAATACTTTAAAATTTATTTTCTGTCCAAGGTGCCATAGACAATATCCAATAGGAACTGTTTGTTCATGTTCAACCCATACCCATGTAAATCATTATATAAATCCTGCTAGTCAGACAAGAACAGAAGTTATAATCAGACAAGTTTCTCCAACAGCTGTTCACCGTGAAATATATTTCTCACTACCATAATTATAAGTATATCAATAACTGAACCACTATATTCTAATAACTAATTAATAATCTGAGCAAAAATTAAAGAAGTAAATTTATGAACTTCTAAACAAATTGACTAGATACTAAACTTTTCTATTTCAACAATCACTAATTAAACCCCTAATTCCAATAATTTAAAAACCTATTTAGTTTTTATTATTCATGAATTTTAAAGAAATACTTAGCTTAATAAAAAAATCCTGGAATTGGGTTTGGAATTCAGATTCCCCACTTAGCTGGATTGTATCACTTATAATAATCTTCCTTTTTGTAAAATTTATATTTTTCCCAGGACTTTCCCTAATAATGGGAACATCTCTACCACTTGCAGGAGTAGAATCTTCTTCAATGGACCATCAAATAGTAAAGGATGAGGCATCAAGATTGAATTTATGTGGAAACTATTACTCACAAAATCAAAAACAGTATATTGATTTTGACAAATACTGGAATTCTTGTGGAAAATGGTATGAAGAAAGAAATATAACTAAAAAACAATTTTCAGGATTTTCATTAAAAAATGGCTTTGCAAAAGGAGATATAATAATTGTATGGGGAAGATTTACTCCAAAAATAGGGGATATAATAATCTTCAAACCAAGCCAAGATTCTTCTGCACCAAGACCAATAATCCATAGGATTGTAAAAATTAAAAATAATATAATTCAAACAAAAGGAGATCATAATGGAGAACAATTAGTCTACACAAATAATCAATACAGAACAGATGAAACCAACATAACTCAAGATCAATTAATGGGAAAAGCTATTTTTAAGATACCATATCTGGGTTACATAAAAATATGGATGGTAGAGATAATAAACAGGCTATTCTCAGGCTAGAAAAACTTATATAAGCCACCTAAGTTAAAATAAGAATAAACAAAGATATTTAAATAATAAACAAGTAAAAAAAATATGAAAATGACTTATTTTCAATTACAAGAAAATCTTATAAAGATTTTCTGTACAGAAAAATCAAAAAACAAAATTTTTCTTGTACTCTATTTAAGAGGTAAATCTTCGTAAGATGGAATTTTGTCCAAAATGCGGTTGTGTTTTAGCTGAAAAAAATAAAGTTTTTGTATGTCAAAGATGCAACTATAAATCAAAAAATAAGGTTAAAATAGAATCTTCTGAAAAAATAGAACAAAAACCAGAAATTGGAGTAATTAAAAACAAAGATATTGATGTTTATCCAGTAATTAATGCCATTTGTGCTAAATGTAATAATAAAGAAGCCTGGTTCTGGACATCTCAAACTCGTTCAGGTGATGAAGCTGAAACTCGTTTCCTAAGATGTACCAAGTGCAAGAACACTTGGCGAGAGTATCGCTGAAAAGAAGGGGAATATACTTATATTTAGATTCTATCTAGTTAATTTTCCAAATTTTACTAAATCAGCTTCTGTAAAAACCTTGATATTTCCAATGCAATCATCATTGCAATGTAGACCACCAGGACTTAAACTTAAAAGATGCTTTTTTTCAAGAACGTTTTCAAGATGCCTTAAATAAAGCCAAAAAATAGATTGATGCATTGTATTACTTCCGTTATAACCTCTCCTAATTAATTCTGGAACAAATTGTACAAAATCTTTCATTGCAACATATTCTAAAGTAGAACGTGCAGATAAATCAAATTCAAGTCTATTTGGAGTTTCAGACAAAGCCCATTGTGGAGTTCCTTCAACTTTTCTCATTGGAGCACTTTCATCCCAGTATTCAGGCATTGGAAAAACAATTCCATTTTGATTAGAAGATATTCTTCCACGATAATGAGTATTAGATTGTCCAATCCCAATCCTACCCATATATAAAACAACATTTGATTCTAAACCCAAAGAATATAACCTCTCGAAATCTATAGCTCCTAAAACCTTTGATGCGCCATTGATATCTCCAATAGAATCATTAATACATCTAGGAAATTTACCTTTATCCATTTAAATTTAAATTATTTTTACTTTTTAAGGATTATTATGGATTAATGTATAGATTTAATCTTCTATCAAAATAGAATATTGAAGATTTTAGAAATATTAACAAAATAGAATATTTATTTCCTATTAGCCTTTTCCTTCATCTCATTAAGTGCACCAGATTCTCTATCTTTTTCATCGCTGACTTTTATCTGTTTATCTTTTAAAAATGTTAATATAATAAACAATATTATGGCAGTTATTATAAGCACTAAAACAATTGCTTTTTGATCTTTTAAAAAATACTTTACTACAGAATCATAGAATAACAACACAAATAAGTTACCAAATAAACTCAAAAATATTCCCCATTTAAGACCATTATAAAATCTATCTTTCTCTCCAAGATTTTTTATAATCAATTCTTTTGATTCTATATCTTTTAAAGAAATCTTTTCCTTTGGCTCTCTTTTTTTAGGACTCATTAAAGAATAAAAAATAAGTAAATTCTTAAGCTTTTCTATACTTCCAAATATACTATGAGAATGACGTGAATACAAACAAAATTATTTAACAATACATTTATAATCCTTCAATCAAACCTATCTCAATGGAATTTTGTCCTAAATGCGGTTCTGTAATACTTGGAAAAAACTGTGTTAGATGCAATTACAAATCAGAAAAAGAAGTAAAACTAGGGTCTTCTCAAAAAATAGAAGCAATGAAAGAAATTGTGATTGTAAGTGAAGGGGACGGTGAAACAAGACCTACAGTAACAATTCTATGCGTAAAATGCAAGCATCCTGAAGCATATTTTTGGACAAAACAAACAAGATCAGCAGATGAAGCAGAAACAAAGTTCTACAAATGTAAGAAATGTGATCACACATGGCGAGAGTATAGATAGTTGACTATCTAATTCAAAAATAATTTACAACTAACTATGCTCGAGTAGAGAATATCGTTAATTTTTTAGAAAGTATATTAAACAAATAAAAAATTAAAGATATTAGAGTAGAGAATACAGATAATAGCAAAATGGATTCTAAAATAAATCATCTGTATTAGAGCATCAAATATGGGATAAATTAAGTAATCATTAAAGGATAGAAGAATTTAAAAAAAGAAAATAATTACTATTAATATGACTGGAATTACATTTGTAGGGCCAAGAAGTAATGAAACAGCAGACGACCATCTAATTAGAATAGCGCACACTGCAATAAAAGGCAGTGGAGATCAAAAAAATTCTGCCCATATTGAATTAATCTTAAATGCTTTGAGAGAAATGGATGAACCACATAAGGATCAACCATATGATCCCAATGGATCAAGATTAGTAACTTTGGTTTATAATTTTCCAGATAGTGTTAATAGGGATCTTGAATTACATAGATACGATAATGTTCCTTGTGCAAGACATTCTTTTTGTGCTATGGATAAGTTTGGTGTTTTAGGAAAAGTTGATGATTCCTATGCAGGATTTTTAATTGATTGTTTTATAAAAGGCCAGGGATTAACAAGAACGCTCGCCTTTTTACAAGGTTCTTCTGAAGATAAAATCAGAAACACCGCTACGGAAATTTTCTCCTTAAAAAATTGTTCAGGTGGGAGCGCTTATATTGAAAAGACATTAAGTAGAAAACCTATTGAATTAGGTTTAGGCAGAGTAATTGCAGATCCCTTTGAACCAATTGTTTGTGAAGGAGAATTATGTTTTGGTGGAGAGGGAAAGTTATACGTAGAAGTAGTAAGAGAACTTATGGGAAATTTGGCAAATTATTCAGGATTTACTCCAGAGAAATATTTACTTGCACATAGAGATTTTAAGATTAATCTTTCTGAAGGATTTGGAGAGGATGAAGTTAGAGCGATGCTAAAAGATCTCAAAACAAGAGTTACTCAGACCTATGCAGGAAAAGCTGCATAAATTTTATAACTCCCATAATTTCTAAAATAATTTGATAAGGACATAATCATCACAACAATTCTTTTAAACCACAATTATATAAAATTTGAATGAAAAAAACACATATAAAAATTATAATTACTCTCGTAGCCATAATAGCATTAATAATCCTAGTTTCAGTCTATTCCTACAACAAATACAAAGAAAACAAAGAAATTCAAGAAATAAACAAAGTTGAATTCAAATTACTAAGTTGTGTAAGTAATTGTTCAATAATTCATTCTTTAAATAGTAATGCCAGTTCATTAAGCAAATCCTGTTTAAACAATTGCACAGCTGAAAATAATATTTCACTGGAATTGCAAAAAAAAAAATCCTCAAAAACAATTGATAAAAGATTATGAATATGTTTCTTGCATTAAAGCAATTGATGTAAGAGATTCAATGACCTATGAAAAATATCAAACATGCCTTATAAAACTTCTTCCAAAACTAAAAGAAAAATATCCCTACTTAAAATAATCTAACTCATAACCAATAATATTTCCACTGTAGTTTACCGAAATTATTGCACCCCTACTTAGACGAGTATTGGAACGTTATTCTCTATTATAATTATACACAAGAAGAGGCATTAGTATTCTTGCGGATGGTCAGATTAAAAGAGAGAAAGCTTGAATGGGCTTTCAAGCAAAAAGAAAAAGGTATAAAGAATGAAGATTTAGCATATCATTGTGGAGTGAAAGTTAGGAGATTCCAACAGCTCCATAAAGAGTATAAGATGACCGGAAAAATACCTCAACTGAATACAAATAGAAGACCTAGAACCTACTTGACTGATGAACAGAAACAATTGATTGACAAGGCCTTAAAAGAAAGTGAATTAGGTAACTCTGTTGCACTTAAATTATACATTAAGAAGTATTACAACATTATTTTACCAAATAATAAAATTCATGATTACCTTTTGAAAAAAGGAGTATCTAAAGAAGATAAAGAGAAACAGAAACAAAGAAAGTATTGCAGATATCAAAGAGATCATAGTTTCTCTTTAGGTCATTTGGATTGGCATGAATCCAAACTCTTTCCAGGAAAGCAAGTATGCGTCTTTATAGACGACGCATCAAGAAATATAATTGCAGGAGATGAATATGATAATGCCTTTGAAAGTTATTCAATAAATATTGTTAAACAGGCAATGAAGATTGCAAATAAAAAATATTCTTCAGTAATAAGAGAAATAAATACAGACAAAGGTGCACAATTTTATGCAAATAAAAAGGATTCTGAAGGAGAAAAAGGAAGAACCGATTTTGAATTATTTTTAGAAAAACAGAATATTAAACATATTCCTTCAAGAAGAAATCATCCACAAACAAATGGAAAGAATGAAAGATGGTTTAGGACTTACGAAGAGAATAGGGGAAGATATAAAACATTCAAAGAATTCATTATTTGGTATAATGATAAAATTCATTTAGGATTATCAAGAAAAGAAGGCATAACTCCAAATGAAGCAATCATAAATAAATTACAACCCGGGTCAATCTTAGGGTTATTTTTTAGGTTATAAACAATATGAATACTACAAAACATATGATAGACTTGCCATGTAAGAATATCCGTAAACTACA
>JAGVWZ010000055.1 GCA_018304045.1 Candidatus Pacearchaeota archaeon
AAGATATTTAGAAATAAATATTTTTAGCAAGAAGTAATAGAACCAACGCAATTCATCCGCCCCTTGAAAGGGTCGGATTTCTTGCTAAAGCTTTAATAAAAATCCCTCTAATTTTCCGATTTTAATTAATTTAGGTAGATTAATTTTATCTTCAGATTTAAGATTATTAGTAAAAGGAACTCGCTCAAATTCTAAATCTAAATTATCTCTCATATCCAGATAATAAATAACAGGTTTTCCACCTTCTTCACTACTTCTAATATTAGCCCATCCTTTAGCTACTTTATATGAACCTGAGAAGAAACTATAAAGAAGACCGCATTTTTCAATATCTTTAACTCTAACAGTGCTGGTACCATGAAATAGATATACTGGAACAACCATTCCATTAGCTACAGTTATTCCTTGATTATTTTTTCTCAACTCTAAAATTTTTCTAAAATCTATCATTTTGATTTATCTTTGTTTTTATTTACTTAATAGTAGTAATCTAATTGAGGTATATTAAAATTGTTATTTATATTTTTAATAAAACACAATATTTATATACTTTTTATATTTTTAATTAAAATATGAAACTAGATATTAAGGACAAGAAGATTTTAGCTGAACTAGACTTAAATGCAAGAGCAACATTTCAAGAAATAGGAAAAAAAGTAAGGCTCTCTAAAGAGACCTCCATTTATAGGATAAAAAAATTAGAAGAAAGAAAGATCATTCTAAGGTATACAACCCTAGTTAATTTTGCAAAATTAGGATATACTGGATTTGCAGTTTATAACAGATTTGAAAATGTTGATAATAAATTAAAACAGACTATAATAAATTATTTAGAAAAAATTCCCGAAGTCTATTGGATCGCTTTAGTTGGGGGGAGATTTGATATAACTTTTGGAATAATGGCAAAAAATGTATTTCAATTTAATAGAATATATTATCAAATATTAAATAAATTTAGAGATAATTTAGTAGATAATAGTATAGCTATAAGGATTGAATTAAGGCAATATAAAAGAAGATATCTTATAGAAGAAAAACCATTATTATTTAAACCGCCTTTTTTTGGAAAAGAACCTGAAGTAGAAGAACTAGACGAATTAGACTCAGATATTCTATCCATATTATCAAATAATGCCAGAATTTCTATAATTGATTTATCTACTCAATTAAACAAACCTCCGAGTACAATTGCATTAAGAATAAAACAAATGAAAAAAAGAGAAATAATCCAAGGATATGCTGCCTATATTAAATCCCAAAATTATGGTATGCAGAGCTATAGATTACTTTTATCTTTAAAAAAAATGGATGAAAAAGCAAGAAGTGATTTGTTTAATTATATTAATGATAATCCTAATATGATTTTAGCAATAGAAACTCTTGGGGAATGGAATTTTGAAATTACTTTAGAAGTAGAAAATAATGAAAAACTTCAGAAAGAAATATCAGATTTAAGAAACAAATTAGGAAAAATAATAAATAAAATAGATTTTCTTATTATGTTCGAAGATGATTTAGTCTATGACCCATACCCACTAAAAAAGAATAAAAGAAGTAACAAAAACTAATGCTTATTTCAAAAATATAATCTTCTTCAAATCCTTAAAATGCTTATCACCAGTAATAATTTTATAATCGAATTCTTTTTGTTTTACCAAGATTACAGAATCAATTAATCCAAAATCTTTTTGATTTTGCCTTTGTTTTGCTCTTTCTTCTCCTGCCAAAATCCAATCAATTTCTTTTAAATTTAAAATTTCAGAATTAGCCTTAATAATCAAAAGCAAATTACTAAAATCATTATTATTTTTTATAGCCCACCCATTTATTTCTGCAAGGCAGCATTCCAATGTAAAAAATTTATTTTTAGGATCAAGAAAAAGTTTTTTAAGAACCTCTCCTTTGAAAGAACCAAGAAAATATTCTATCCATGCATAACTATCAATTATATATTCCATAAATCACCAAAATTCAGAATGTTCTTCTTTTTCTTCTTCAAAAGATTTTGCCCCTTTTGCAACACCAAAGCCATCTAATCTTTTTTTAACAATAATTTTAATTTCAACCCTATCTCCTCTTTTTAAACCCATTTCACGAATTTTCTCAATAGGCAAAACAACCCCTATAGAGTTTCCCCATTCTTTTAATTCAACTTCTACCATTTTAATATATCTTATAGTTATACATCATGTATAACTTATAAATCTTCCGGTTTGAATTTTTAAACCACCTTCAGAATCAAATTTTCTTCCCTAATCTTCCAATCTTCTCCCAAGTCCTTTCCAATTTATTATTAGCCATTTCAATAACTAATTTTAAAAAATCATCATCAACTAAAACCTTGCCGTTATTCATAATTGGGAAACTCATACTTTCAGTACTATGAAGTTCAGCAATATTTCTCTTTCCACCAATTATACCGCTTCTCTGCCATCCAGATTCTTTTGCAAGATTAACAAGATTTTGAGCATCAGAAAGAGTTAAACAAGCAACATGAAGAATACAACAACTCTGTTGAAACTCAACAATGCCGCTATAATCTAACTTCTCAAGAACTTTTTTAAGTTCTTGAAATGATACCTTTGCATGAGTTCTAAAAAGAAAAGCATCCTCTATTTTTTTATCACTATATTTTATAAGAACAATTCTTCCAGCACAACTACTTGTAGTATAGTAATTCTTTTTCTTGTTTATTTTATTGCAGAGCCCTGCAATTTTCTTATCCCAACTACCAATACTACTCAAATCATCTTTTGACAATTGTTTTTCTTTTTGCTCTAAAAAATTATTTTTCATTTTAATAATTAAATCTCCTTTCATACTCTTTATGATTCATCCACTCTAAAATTACAGATAAAACAACAGCCCTATTATTTTTAATTGTGTAAATCAGTCTCCAAGCATCAGGAAGATTGTATTTCCATAGATTAGTAAGATTACCAAATCTTTTAAAATATTCCTTTGAAATAAAAAAAACAATGTGCCACCACACACTAAAGCTTTGAGAATTTTTAATTCTCAATAGTGCTCAGAAATCCATAAAAGATTTCTGACATGTGTGGTTTGTGCTTAAAAGATGTGGTTTAATTTCTGACATCAATTTTTTTGGTATCTGAATTCCACAAAAAGCATCTTCTTCTAAATTACAAAATGCCTTTTCAATCTGTTCCTTTAGATTCTTTTCTTTAATATTATCCAAACTTAAAAAATCTTTTTCAACTCGCTCATCGCCAAAGGCAATTTCAGAATTTACCATTATTTTCTCCACATTAAATGTTTTTTCTTAAGATATTTTTCAACACCTTCAGGATCCCAAATCCAAGCAATCTTGCCTTCCTTATCAACTGCAATTCTTCTAGCATATAATAAATAATCAATAATAACTGAATAAGTTTGATACATCATTTTTTTAGGAAGTCTTTCCCAAATTTGTTTTTTTGTAAACTCTCCGCTAGTATCATAAATAAATTTCTCAACCATCAAAACACTATCCAGTCTTGGATAATGTAATATTTTCTTAATGTTCATAGGATATACCGGGTTATATATACTTATATAACTATATAAATCTTACTTTTTTAAATGTTTTTTCAAATCTCCAACATCAATATATTTTAATTTTAAACCTTTTTCAACTTCAACAGGCAACTTACCACTAACAAGTTCATTGATAATATATACAGATTTAGGTTTAAACCATTTACTATAGGCAATTTCAGCTAAAACTCCAACAGCATAACCAATGCATAAAAAACAATCTGTTTCTTCATTTAATTTTTCAGGTTGATTTCTCCAGGTTCCACAGTTTATATGCTCTCCAATATCTAAATTAACCCATGAAAATCCAAATTCTTTATCATCCAAAGGAACAACCTCATAAACCTTCTTTCCTCTATGTTTTAAAACTCTTGAGCAAAAAATTCACTTGCACTTCCTTTATCAGGAACAACAACAATCTCATGCCCAGATTCAGCAACTAATCTAGCCAAACCTTCAATCAATTTTTTAGCATCACTATTTACATCTTCAACAGATTGTAATTTACTTGGTCCAATAATTCCAATTCTCATGAAAATATAGGAGAGTTATACTTTAAATAGTTTTATTAAAATACTAATTCAAAACCTTAATTTCATCAATTTTATCAAAGTCTTTGTCAAAAGTAGCTAAGTATTTTATATTATTAATTCTCATCAAAGTAATTATAGAACAATCAACAAAACTAAATGAAGTACCTTTTTGTTTAACAAAAATTTTGAAAGTTTCTTCAAAAGTTTCTTTATCAGTATAAAAAATCAAATCTTCTTTCAGCCTATTGCATAAAATTTCAGTCTTTTTTATATTTCTGGATAATCTAAATAAAACACTTGCACATTCTGAAAAAACATAATCACTGATACATAGATTTCCATAATTTCCAGAGATTATCTTATTCATTACTTCTCTAGATTTTATATGATTTTTATCTCTTTTATTAAGATAAGAAATAACAAAACTTGTATCTAAAAATACCATTTTCATGCTTCATAAAGGATTTTATCAATTTCCTCGCTTGAATTCTCAGTTCCATTCCCAAAATCAAAAGGTTTTATATTAATAATGCCTAATTTTTTCTTTTTATTAATTTTATTATTAATCATTTGTTTCATTGCAAAATTTAAAGCTTCGCCAATTTTCATGTTTCTTTCAATTGCAAGACTCCTAAATTTTCTAAAAGTTTCCTCATCCACATCTCGAATACCAACAAAAGTTTTTTCCATATGTTTAACATGTTTAACAGATTTATAAATTTTACGGTTAAATTGAATAGATGAACATTTACCCTTCCAACTTAAGTAATTATCACTAAATTTTTTATGAGAAGTTCTTTACAAATAAAGAATTCCATATATTTCAGTTAGGGGAGTTGTAAATAGTACTTCTAAATCAATAGATTATAATTTCCCTTCATAACTAAACTGACTCTTAAAAAAATTCGCATGTGAATTTTTAAAATAATTTTATATTATACCTATTTGACAGCTTAATCCTTAGAAATGTCCATCTATTTTAAATCTCTTTCTCAAGTACTCTAGAATCAACTCCCAATTCCCTACAACCATTAACAAATCTTTCAGCATCAGCCAAAGTTCCAGCTACACTTCCCCAATGCATTGGAATTGCAAAATTAGGTTTTATAACATCAACAGCCTTTAAAGCTTCTTCACTATTCATTGCAAACTTTCCACCAACAGGCAATAAAATAATATCTGCAACAATATTTATCATTTCAGGAATAAAATCACTATCTCCAGCATGATATACTTTAACTCCAAATAAATCCATAACATAACCTAAATAACCTTCTTCCTTAGGATGAAAATGTTTATTAATATTATAACTAGCAACACACTCAATTCCAATACCATTAAATTCAATCTTCTTTCCAACTTCCCCTATTTCAAAATCAATCCTATCCCTCAATCTACGAACCTGACTTAAAAGTTCAGCAGGCCCAATTATTTTAGTTCCAATTTTTATTATTTTTTTAATATCTTCTATTGAAAAATGATCATAATGTCCATGAGTTATTAAAATTAAATCAGCTTTTTCATTTCCATTAATCTGAAAAGGATCAATATAAATTTTAATTCCACTTGCATTTATTAAAAATCCAGAATTTCTACCCCCTTGAATCTCAACATTTTTATATAACATAAAAATAAAATAACAACTAATTATTTAAAGTTAATTATAATAAAATGCAAAAATCTATGGACTTCAAGTCCATTTAAAAAATAAAAAAAATAATTAATCTAAGGCTTGCATTTTTCCTTTACCCATACCACAACCTTGGCCTTTCATACCATACTGATTCTCCAAAGATTCAACAGAATTTCTAAAATCCTGCATTTTTACGTGATTTTCAACAATCTTGTTAAAATTATCTTCAGTTATCTGAGATTGCATTTTTGCAATTTGTTCTTCCATCAGAGTCTTCCAAGTGGCATAGTCTTTATTTTCAATTGCACTTTTCATTTGTTCATGTTTTTCTTGCATTAAAGTTCTGTCTTCATCAGTAATGTCTTGTTTCATCAATCCATTTCCAAAACCAAATGCCGAAACCATGCTTACTCCAATTACAGCAGTAATTAAAAGTACAATTCCTAAAACATATTTTTGTTCCATTTTTAACCTCCTTACATTAATTTTCATAGAAGTTTTTATAATCCAATACTTTTAAAGAAGATGGATTTTAAATCCATTTTACTTATAAACACTTAAAAACATGCATTACTTATAAATAAAATGCCGCAGATGACAGGAAGAATTGTGGATGGAGCAATGTCTGGTTTTGGTAATCCGGGATTAGGATTAGAAATCATTTATTCATTTGTAATAATAATATGCAGCCTTATGATTTATTTTGGAACAAAAGAACTATATCAATTAAGTTCTCATAAAGGAATAAATTATTTTAGAAGGGCATTCTTATTTTTTGCGATTGCCTATTTCTTTAGAAATTTTATAAAATTTATACTTTTTTATTTTAATATAGCAAGGATAATAGAAATCTCTCCAAAAACAGCCGGAATTTTATTAGGGCATACAACTTTGTTTATTTTTGTTTATTTTTCATCAATGGCAATATTCTATTTATTATATAGTGTAATGTGGAAAAGATGGAATAATTCAAATAAAGTTTATTTATTTCATATTTTAGCGGTGATAATATCTTTTATAAGTATATTATTCCCCTCGCCATTTATACATTTAACAATCAATTTAGGGCTATTAGTCTTAGTGATAATAATAGTTTATATCAGTAGAAAAAATCAGAAGAAGAATAAATCAAAATTATATTTTATCTACCTATTGTTAATGATTTTCTGGATTTTAAATGTTTTAGACATTCTTGTTCCAGAATTTTTAAGAACCTATCAAATAATAATCTATCTTGCCTCAATTGGAATATTTCTCCTCATACTATATAAAGTACTTAAAAAAGTAGGTAATTAATATGAAAAGAGGAAGATTAGAAATAATAAAAGACATTTTAAAAATTATTCAGGATAACCATAATTCAATTAAAATAACTCCTTTAATAAGAAAGTCAAATATATCTTCAAATAGATTCAAAGAATACTATCTAGAAATAATATCAAAACAATTCATAAAAGAAATTAGGGGAAAATCAGGAGAAAAATTAATTTCAATAACTGAAAAAGGAACAAAATTTTTAGAAAAGTATTCTACAATAATAGGTTTTTTAGAAGAATTTGATCTTTAATTCTCAAATTTCTTGGCCACATCTAATAAAAAATTATCATCCCCAACCTTAGCAAGAATCTGAATTCCAATAGGAACATTGTCTTTCCCTTCTACAATTGTGCCACATGGCACTGAAATCCCAGGAATTTCAGCAATGTTCGCAAGAACAGTTAAAGTATCATAGTTATACATATCTTCCAATGTTATCTCTTCTCCAAATTTATGGGGTGTTCTTGGAACAGTAGGCATTATAATAACATCATATTTCTTAAATGCTTTTTCAAATTCATTTTTAATTATATTCTTTGCTTTTAATGCCCTTCTGTAATATTTCCCAGCATGCTCTGCCTTACAAATCTCTCCACCACCCAAAATTCTCCTTAAAACTTCTTCACCACAACTATCTTCAATTTTCAAACCATATTTTCTTCCATCAAACTTTCTTGTTCCACTAAAAACCTCAACATAATTAATAGGATAATAAGTTTGTATTCCTAAATCAATATGTTTAATATCACAATCTTCAAATTTCCAGTTATTCTTTTCTGCAACAAGTTTAACTTGTTTCAATACTTTCTCCCAGATTTCTTTTCTAGCCCCAAGTTTAGGTATTCCTATAACTATTCTGTCTGTATTTTTCTTCTCTGAAGAAAAATTCCTACCAATGAAATCTCTACTAGTAGCATTATTCTCATCCTTCCCTTTAATAATATTAAAAATAATTTCACAATCTTCAACACTCAATCCAAGAGGCCCTATTGTATCTAAACTCATTGCAGCATCAATTAGTCCATATCTAGAAACAACCCCGTAACTTGGTTTAAATCCAACAATTCCACAATGTGAAGCAGGATTTCTTATGCTCCCACCAGTATCACTACCAAGAGCAAAATCACAAAAACCAGCAGCAACACTAGCTGCACTTCCACTACTTGTCCCCCCCGGAATTCTATCTAAACACCTAGGATTTTTAGTAACACCAAAAGCAGAATTTTCTCCACTACTTCCCAAAGCAAATTCATCCATATTTGCCATTCCTAAAATAATTGCATCCTCTTTCAATAATTTATCAATAACAGTTGCATTATAAGTAGCTCTATAATTTTCAAGAGTTTTTGAAGCACAATTACAAATCATACCTAAAACATTAATATTACTCTTAACAATAAAACCAAGCCCTGCAAGTTTTCCAGCTTTCCCTTGCTTAATTTTTTTATCCACTTCTTTAGCCTGTTCAATAGCCTTTTCATTAATATGCAGAACTGCATTTATTTTTTTATCTTCTTTTCTAATCTTGTCTATAAAACTTTTTATATTATTCTCTGCACTTAATTTCCAATTATTAATTAATTTTAATTTATTTATCATTTTGATATTAAAACAGGTATCATTTCATATTTAATTTCAACAGCTCTTCCTCTTTTCCAACATTGAGGTCCTTCAGAATCCATTGTTCTTTGAATAACCCTTGAACTTAAAACTCTTTTTGAAGATCTAGCAGAATTTCTAGCCTGCCTCTCAACAAAAATCTTGTATAATCTCTGATAATATTTTACATCAAAACCTTCCGAGTCTAAATAAGAAAGAACATTTGTATAACACTCATCTCTTGATGAAAAATTTCCATCTGATATAAATTCACTATGCCTTCCAATATATTTTAATAATTCAACCAATCCTCTTGAAAGAAAATCCTCTGGATCAAGAAAACCTTCCCTTATATATCTCTGCAAAACTTCAGAACTTCGAGTAAGTAAAGCATTATTTAAAACAAAACTGCATCTTTTTCTTTTCATTTTTCCAACCTCCTAGATTCTTTAAATATTAAAGAGTAAATTCTTTTAACAAACCTTTTATCCAATCCAAAATTTTGAGAAATATTATTCATAATTTCTTTTTCTCGAATTTTATCTATTATTTTTATCCCATTATTTTTTTTATACTCTCCCATCTGCCTAACAATTCCAAATCTCTTTATAAATAAATCAGCTATATTAGAATCAATTCTATCTATTTCATCCCTAAGTTTTAAGAGATCTTCACTCATTTTTTACCATTTCCCCCATTATGTTTATTATCTCCTCTTTGTTCAAAAAGATCTCTTCTAAATAAATCTTCTACACACAATTGAGTATAGCCCCTAATATTAAAACCAGTTATTTGTGAAATATATAAAGTTTTCATAAAATCATCATACAATTCTCTAAATCTAGGATGAAATGGATCATTTCCAAATTGAGCATAAACTTCCACACACTGATGATAAAGAACTTCTAATCTTCCAACAGGTTTTGGAAGAGAAGAGAGTATTTGTCTTAATCCAGGGGTTCTTGAACCGCCATTTCTAACTCTAGGTTCATACTGATATGTTTCAGGTCTTGTCATAATCTTATCCCCATATCTCTTTCCAGCAATAAATTCAACAGCACTTGCCATTATTTCCAACTCCCCCTCTCACCTATAACAAAATCATCATCATGACTAGGTGCATTATCAAGGATTCTTTTCTTAAATTCAGAGTCATTTTTAATAACTGATTTATCAGCAAATCTTGATTTTTCTATTTCTTTAGAAACAGAACCTACTTCCGCTCTTTCAAACTCTTCTCTATCAACATATCCCTCAAAATCTTCCTTTGTTTCTTTTTCAACTTTTTCAAGTGCTTTTGCAAATTTATCAAGAATTTCCTTTGCCTGTTTCTCAATTAAAACTTTATCAACAACCATATTAAAACCAAATATAAAGAGTTTTTAAAATTAATCAATATTCAAATAATAAAAATTATTCAGCAATTTCCTTTTTCCAACCCTGATAACTAACCCTAATAGAATTAGCAGTCCGGGGTTTTCTTCCATATCTATTATACCAAGAATTAACAGCATCTGCAACTTCATTCCAGGTTAAATTTCTTTGTTCTCTTAAAAATAAAATATAATCTTTTTCATCCATTGGATAAAGAATTTGCTGCCCATTTAATCCAACATTAACAAATCTACTATCTCCCTCATAGGGATAAATGCCCTTTCTCCTCATCATATCAACACATCTTCTAGAAAGATCTCCAGAAGGAATATGTACAAGACCTCCTTGATAACCTCTTTTTCCAAGTGCAACCATTTGAGGATCTTTTATTTTAGGTTTATAACCTTTCTTCTTGCAAGCATTATTTCTCTTATGTTCTAATCCAAGTTCAGTCAATTCTTCTTCCGGAATAAGAACCCTAAGTGCATAGAGAACAGCATTACGAGCAATATTCTGTGAAATTTCATAATCATTAGGAAGATATTTTTCTGCAAGTTCATTAAGACTATTTCCTGCTATCCATTCATCTGCAATTTCAGGATGATTTTTAACTAAAAATGCTCTTCTATTAAATAAGACTATTTGTGTTCCACGAGGAATTCCCTTTACCCTAGATTCCAAACTTTTTTTAGTCATTTTTATAGACATCATCCAGGGTTTAAAAACCTTACTTATTGTCACTGCAAAGGTACAACAAATAGAAAGATTTATAAATATCAAAACCCTATAATTACTATCACCTCTTTTCCCCAGAAGAGCAAAGCCCTTCCCTTTGGATTGACACTGGCTCTTCATGGGTTTTATAATCATTATAAGGAATAAAATGGAACAACATGAAATTTGAAGAATACTTAAAAGCGCTTGAAATAAGAAAAGATACTTCTAAAGAAAACTATGATTATTTATATGGTGAGTTTGGAGTAGGTGATAATTATGATATTGCATTAGAGGCACCTTTTTTAGAGATTATTAGTTATTTTAAAAATTCTCCTAGATGGGCTTACGCTGGTGCGACTGGAACATTAGATGAAAGAGTAAGTCCAGATTCTAGTGGTTTAAAAGGAAAGGTTAAGAAATGGGAAGAAGAAATTTCCCATAGAATTGATAATGAAAGAAGAAGAATTCAAGAAGAGATGAGAAAAACAATTCCACCACAAGAAAGAGATGATGCAAAATTATGGGACAGAGCATACAAAGAAGCAAAAAGAAAATTTAATGAAGGAAAAATTCATGCTCACATTCCTATATATTTTAATAGTTTAGATTTTCATGTAACCTGCCAAGTATTTGACCTCCCTTATAAGGGAGGTATGCCACATCTCGGAGAAAGAAATCCTGAAGCATTTGCAAGATATAACCAGAGAGTTCAACAAAGAAATTATAGAACTCATATAATGTTACACCCTCGTGATAGGGGTGATTCACAGAATGAAGAAAAAGACCAAGACATTAATGGTGCAAATACTATAATTCAAATTTCCAATGAATTAATAGTTCCAAATAGAATTCCTGCTGTTTTTCCAGAATCAAATGGTTCAAATCATATATATGATTTTGATAGAATAGTTTTTTATGATCCGAAAATAAAAGGAGAAAAATAATTTTTTTCTAAAAATGGAACAATTAAAACAAAACCAAGGAACCTATTTTCTATTTGGACTTCCTGTAGAAGCAAAACTTGTCTATGGCCCTGTTGTATGCTCCTATCCAATAGATTCCTATAAAAACATTCCAATTGAAGAATTAATTAAAAGAATAAAAAGAGACACAGGAATAGATGTAGGCAATAAATCTAATTCGTTTCTAACAACAGCAACAAAAATAAAAGACGAATTCGGAGACTGCATGCATGAATTTGTCTGGTTCTTTTTTTCAAAACCAATAATGAATTAATTTATAAATCCTAATTTCAAATAAATAAAATGGCAACCTACTATAGATTAAAATCAGAACAACCTAATGAAGAATATAAGCCAAGCAGAATTGAAAGAATGGCAGACGGAGCAATTATCGGTGGACTTTGCGGAGGATTTTTAGGAAGATTATTTGTGCCAAAACAACCAACCAATACTCAAGAAGAAGTAGAAATTTCAAGAAGAACATTTTTAAAATATATAACAACATGCACCATATCTGGAGCTGCTGCAGGTGCAACAGCAAACTATCCAGAACCAAAAAAGGAATAATAAAGAATTTCTCTAATTAATAATATCAAATTTTATTTTAAAACTCATTTATTCGTTTTTAATATTTTAAATCAGAATATATTAATCCAATTATCATGCTCATATTATTCCTATAAAACTTAAATTAAATTACATATAGTTTAATAAATTACTTTACACATTACCCAATATCTCAAAACTTAAAAACAAATATTCTGATTACCAAATACATAACCATTTAAGAACAGTTATCTCTTTATCTTTCTTAAATTCAATGCAAGATTAACTCTTTTTTTAAGTAAATAAGTTACTAAAATACTTTTCTTATTATAACTTATTTTACCACCAACATTAGCATTCATTATTTTTTTAAGAAGAGAAACAGGTAATTTTTTATTTTCTTTGATACCCAATTGTCTATGTAAACTTCCTTTTCTAAAAATAATTTCTTTCAACCAATAACTTTTCATATAACCTCTTTTTATATTTTAAGGAGTTAATCTATCCCTATCTCTTGGAAAAAGAACAGCTTCCCTTATATTAGGCAATCCTAATAATAACATAGTAATTCTCTCAACACCCATTCCCCATCCAGCGTGCATAGGTGCACCATATCTAAAACTATCAATATAATCCTTAAAATTTTCAACCTTCATTTTTTTTGCTTTAAATCTTTCAATTAATAATTCAGGAATATGAATTCTCTGCCCACCAGAAGAAATTTCCATTCCCATGTAAATTGCATCAAAACCATTTGACAATTGTTCTCCATTTGGACCTTTTTTATCACTTGGCATTATATAAAATGGTTTTCCAGATAAAGGCCAATCATAAACAAAAACAATTGTATCTGGATATAATTCTCCTAATTTTCTTTCAGATTCAGGACTTAAATCATCCTTTCCAACATGAATTTTTTCTTTTTTCATTATACTAGCAACTTCATGAAAAGTCAAATATTTTACTCCAGGAACTTTTAATTTAATTTCATACATTTCCAATTCTTTAGAATTTTTTTCAATAACTTTTTTAACAATATGCTGAACACATCTAGCTAAAACATCCATGACAATCTTATCATCTGCAAATGCCATTTCAAAATCATATTGTCTTGATTCATTTAAATGTCTTGTAGTATTATGTTTCTCAGCTCTCCAAACAGTAAAAACAGCAAAAACTTTTTCCATTGAACAAGCAAGCATTTGTTTATACAGCTGACAACTCTGGGAAAGTAATGCTGTTTTTTCAAAATATTTTACAGGATAAACTTCTGTTCCACCCTCAGAACTTGCTCCGATTATAGATGGAAAAATAGCTTCAAAAGCTCCTTCCTTATTCATAAACTCCCTATATGCCTGCAATATTGTATCCTGAACCTTAAAAATAGCCTGGGCTCTTTCCCTATGTAAATCTAAGAATCTATAATCCAATCTCTTAGGTAATTCTGTTTTAGAGTGATCAGAAACATCAATTGGAAGTGGATGCTCTGCCTTAGCAATAACCTCAATTTCAATTGGGCTCACTTCTTTTCCACCTGGAGCCTGTTTACTTTCTTTCAAATGTCCTTTAATTCTAACAACACTTTCCCTTGGAATAGTTTTCATTAATTCAAAAATATCTTCCTCAGTTTCTCCCTTAACTCCACAAACTTGAATTCTTCCACTTATATCTCTAAGAACAATAAATCTAATCTTACTCAAATCCCTTGTATCATGAACCCATCCATAAAGTTCTACTTCTCCTTTTTTTTCATCATCTTTAGATGATGAACTTGCTTTCATATGAAAAGCATCCTTAACATAGGTTCTATTACTTGTGTCCATTCTAAATCAAGAATTAAAGGGTTTTTAAAAATTGTGTTTGCAATTTTTAATATATATTTTTCTCGCTTTCTTACAACAAGTGCAACATGAGATTTCATAAAAATTAATCTTCTCCCAAACTATCAAGCAATTCATCAATATTTATCTTCTCTTTAAAATGATTATCTGCACTCAAAATCCCACAATTCAAAGCTAATGCAGTTGCTTCAACAGGTTTATCAGGTTTATGTTTAACTTTCACTTTATCAAGAAACTTTTCATAAACATTCTTACCAACCCAATTAATTTCAAAATCAAATAAAAACTCTTCTATTTCTAAATCCATTAAGTTAGCTTCCCTTCTAAATACTCTAAAAATTTCTTCTCTCACAGAATCAGGAGCAAATATCTTTATTTCACCCTTATTAGCTTTTCTTAAAACCTCCCCACATTTTCCAAAAGGATTATACCAAGCCATAAATAAAATATTTGTATCAATAACAATCTTATTTAGGAAAAAGTTCATTTGCAACTTCCTCTCTTATTTTTTCAGCCCTTTTTAAAAATTCTTCAAAAGTCACTCCTTCCTTTTTTAAGATATTCTTAAACTTTTTAGAATGCTCTAATAATTTTTTCTCCCTATATGCCACAAGCATTTGCTTTAATATCTCAGCAATATTTTTATTATTGCTATCTAACTTAATTCTCATTAATTCTTTATGCAAATCTTCAGGGATACTTATTGTTTTTACCATTTTCTATAAATTTATAGATTTATAGATTTATAAATATTTCTATGATATAAAAACATTAAAAAAACAATGTGCCACCACACACTAAAGCTTTGAGAATTTTTAATTTTCAATAGTGCTCAGAAATCCATAAAAGATTTCTGACATGTGTGGTTTGTGACAGGCACTTGTTTTTAGGACTTCAAAATCGTAAGATTTTGACAGTGCT
>JAGVWZ010000002.1 GCA_018304045.1 Candidatus Pacearchaeota archaeon
TGAATTTTGAGTTTTATAGTTTCTCTTCTAATTATTTCTCTCTTCAAATTTGTTCACCTCCCTTTTAAGGGAGTGTAACAAATGTTATGAACCTACACATTTATTCTCATTCCTATAATCTTAAATACCCAAAAAAACTCAAAATAAACATGAGAAAAAGACCTGAATTTAGCAGGAATATCTATGACCCCAGAAACATACAGCAAGTAATGTCAATTCTAGAAAAACAGTTCAATTACACAGAAAGAACAACACTCAATAGAATGAGACAGGATGAAAACAAAGACCCATTTAAAATACTAATATCCTGCCTATTATCCCTAAGATCAAGAGATGAAACAACAGAAAAGATATCCAATCACTTATTTCAAATAGCAGACACTCCTGAAAAAATCCTATCCATACAACTAACAAAATTAGAAGGAATAATCTATTCAACAGGGCATTATCATAAAAAAGCACTAACTCTCCAAAGTGTTTCCCAAGAATTAATTAACAGATTCAAATCTCAAGTTCCTAATACCAAAGAAGATTTAATATCAATCAAAGGAATAGGCCCAAAAACAGCGAATATAGTTTTAAATTTTGCATTTAATCAACCAACACTACCAATTGATACACATTGCCATAGAATTCCCAATAGACTCGGATGGCTAAGAACAAGAACACCAGAACAAACAGAAAAAGTATTAGAAAAAATACTTCCGAAACAATATTGGTTTGAATTTAATGGAATCTTTGTTCTTTTTGGAAGAACAATCTGCACACCAATATCCCCCAAATGTTCCCAATGTTTAATTAGCAGATATTGTCAAAAAATTGGCGTAGAAAAATATAGATAACTACTTTTTAACATTCACCCATTTTCCAGTATAGGAACATACTCCATCAAAAATCCATTCTTTTTCAGCAACAAGTCTCCATTCCTTTTCTTTACTAATTCCAAAACAAACAACATAAACCCGGGTTATTCTTCCAAGTGGAGGATAATCAATAATTAATTCACTTCCAATCCCCCGATTATCTGCTGAAAATTCATTCCCATTTCTATCAGATAAAACTTTAATCAATCCTCTAGAATCCCTAATAAGACTCGGTTCTTGTCTATAGAGTTTATTTTTATCTCTCATATAAGATATAGAATAACTGCTAATAAATTTAAAAAAAGAAAAAAATCTACCTCTGTTTTGCACCTCTTACTAGTCTAAAGTAAGATTTATTATAACTTTCTTCTTATATTTTCAATATGTTCTGAAATCTCTTCGCCTTTCTTAGTAAGCTCAATTAGTTTTATTCTTCCTTTCTTTTGGAAGTTAACTAAACCAAGAACTTCTAAAGTCTGCAAGATTTTTACTGCATGTGAGTACGTGCAGTCCACTTCTTTAGCCAATACAGACCCATATCTTACCTTAGACATTTTTCTCAAAGCAACAAGCATTAAAGCTGGCTTTCTTCTAAAAAAAATGTCGAAATTATCCTTCATTTTGTTATTTGTTTATTATTTATTATGTTTTGAAATCACATTTTTTATATGTATATTCCAAAACTATCTTAGTAATGTTCTATATTTCTTGTTTATAAAACTTCCTATAAAAAAAATTCATCTGCTAGTAACAAAATCAAGTCATATCAAAAAATAGTAACTTAATGTTACTACTACGTCACAGACTCATTTCCAGTCAGATCCTTGTACAAACCAAGATAGCCTTTTGCAAATAATTCAGTATTTCCTGCTACCATTTCTATATTTGTATTTCCATTTTTAAAAGAATTTTGCATAAATATGGTCAAATCAGGAGCTAAAAGTGATTTAACAGCTTCTTCCTTACTGATTATAATTCTTATGTCTTCCTCACTAGAATTCTCTTTTTTACTAACTGGAACATCATTAACAATTTCAGAAATATAGGTTTCATCACCAAGAACAGTTTCAATAAAAGGATTGCCAAAACCAATAGCCCAATGAAGTCCATCAGCACCAATAGCATATAAAATATAATCCACATAGCTTTCATTAAATTCCCTAACCCCCTGTTTAATAACTTCAGTTTCATTATAACTAGAATTTAAACCAAAATTAGAGTTATTAGTATAATTCCCAGAAATATTATTTAAATTAATAAGAGAATTCCTATTTTTAATCAAATCCAAGGGATTTTTAGTAACAGCTGAAATACGCCTAATTTGCTCATTATTAGAACCAGATACAACAAATAAATATCCAATATATCCTACCAATAAGACTAATATCAATATTATAAAAAATACAATTAATCCAATAATCCCCTTTTTACTTTCCATAGCACTAAAACCAAACAAGAATATTTAAATATATTCTAAATCATATAAATATTACAATGATAGACATTAAGCTAATAAGGGAAAATCCAGAGATAGTAAAAGAAAACATAAAAAAGAAATATCAAACCCAAAAACTTCCACTAGTTGATGACGTAAGGAAAAAAGATGAAGAATGGAGGAAGTTAAAATTTGAAGCAGATAATTTAAGAAAAGAAAGGAATAAAGTTTCTGAACAAATAAACAAGGCTAAAAAGGAAAAAAACGAAAAACATGCCCAAGAATTAATTAAAAAAGCCAAAGAGATTCCAGAAGAAATAGAAAAAATAGAAAAAAAAGCAGATAACTTAGAAGAAGAAATAAAAGAAATAATGTATAAAATACCGAACATAATTCACTCTTCAGTTCCAATTGGAAAAGACTCATCTGAAAATGTAGAAATAAAAAAAATAGGTTCTCCAAAAGTTCCAAACTATGAAATATTTAACCATGCAGAACTAGCTGAAAAATTAGGGGGAGTAGATTTTGATACAGCTAGAGATAAAACTTCTGGAAAAGGATTCTATTACCTAAGGGGAAAACTTGCTATTTTACATTCTGCAATGCTTGCATTAGCAAGAGATTATATGATTGAACAAGGATATGAATATTGCATTCCACCTTTTATGATTAAAAGTGATGTTGTAAAGGGAGTAATGTCTTTTGCAGAAATGGATGCAATGATGTATAAAATAGAAAATGAAGACCTTTATTTAATAGGAACTTCAGAACACTCAATGATAGGAATGTTCAAAGACAAAATATTACTAAAAAAAGACATTCCAATAAGATTAACAAGCTATTCTCCATGTTTTAGAAAAGAAGTAGGCTCCCATGGACTTGAAGAAAAAGGATTCTATAGGGTTCATCAATTTGAAAAACAAGAAATGATAGTTATATGCGAACCAGAAGATTCCTACAAATTTTATGATGAAATGTTAAAACATACTTTAGGAGTTTTCAAAGCACTAGAAATACCGGTAAGAGTACTCGAATGTTGTTCAGGAGATTTAGCAGATTTAAAAGCAAAATCCTGTGATGTTGAAGCCTGGAGTCCAAGGCAAAAAAAATACTTTGAAGTAGGTTCACTAACAAACATGGAAGAAGCTCAGGCAAGAAGATTAAAAATTAAAATAACTAATAAGAAAAATTACTTTGCCCATACATTAAATAATACTGTTCTTGCAAGTCCAAGAGCAATAATAGCTTTTATGGAAAACCACCAACAAAAAGATGGTTCTATAAAAATTCCAAAAGCTCTTTGGAAATACACTGGTTTTAAAGAAATAAAAGTAAAAAAGTAATCTTTAATGATTGCATTCTAGTAAACAAATCATAAGCTTTTTAAAGCATATTTTCTAGCCCTATAAACCTAACAATGACAGAATACAATATTAACAATAATATATGTGCCTTAGAACGAGCTTTAGAATTATTAAAGATGACTGCAGACACTATATATTATGTAATCAAAGATCCAAACCCTGATATGAGATTAGTTGAAGCAAATTTAGCCATGTTCTATAGAGTAAAAGGAATACCTCCACTAGGAGACCACTTAACAACATTAGAAAAACTTGCTGTTGTAGCAGATATTGCATCAATAGAAGCCTATTCAAGAATAAGTGGAATAGAAAAAATAGATTCAGCAGTACCAAGAAAAAGTCATAGGAAATTAATAAATTCTTTATTAACCTGTGCAAGAGAATTATATACAATTGAAAATGCAAGCAATCATGTAAGAATGTCAAGAGAAAATATATCTAAAAGAGTTGAAATAGCCATAAACTTCCAAACCCATCAATTTCATTAATTAACCATACTTAAGTTTTTTAAACCTAGGTTAATTCTTATTTACAATGGAAAATAATCCCTCACACATTGCAATTATTCTTGATGGTAATAGAAGATTTGCAAAAAGACTAATGCTAGAACCATGGAAAGGCCATGAATATGGAAGAAAAAAAGTAGAAGATATTATAAGATATGCATCATCCTTAAAAATTAAACAATTAACTTTCTACGCATTGTCTCAAGAAAACATGAAAAGCAGACCAAGAAATGAACTAGAATATTTATTTCGATTGTTTAAAGAAGTTTTCTCAACAATGGATAGAAAAGAAATAAAAAAGAAAAGCATAAAATTCAGATTTCTAGGAGATTTAAATCTCCTGCCATTGGAATTAAAAAAAGAATGTCTAAAACTAGAAAAAGAAACAAAACATAACTCAAAGCTAATAGTAAATATTGCCATGGCCTACGGAGGAAGACAGGAAATAATACTAGCAATTAAAAAAATAATAAAAAATAAAATACCAGAAAACAGAGTAACAGAAAAAATAATTGAAAAATATCTTTATTTATCATCAAAACCCGACCTAATCATAAGGACAGGTGGTGAGAAAAGATTGTCCAATTTCCTTCCATTCCAATCAACCTATTCAGAGCTTATTTTCATTGATAAAATGTGGCCAGAATTCACAAAAGAAGATTTAATTCATTGCATTCAAGAATTTCAATCAAGAAAAAGAAGATTTGGAAAATAAGTATATAAAATGAAAATAATAAAGCAAAAAGAACTGATTAATTCTATAGAGAATAATATAAAAAAAAGTATTTATAATGAATATATCTATTTTTTAGTTAAAAAATATTTCAAAGAAGATAAGGTTTATATCTTAGGGGGCGCTGTAAGAGATTCAATAATAAACTATTACTATAAAAAAAATTTAAAACCAAATAATTTTGACATTATCATAGATGATTCATATAGGAAAATAGATTTATTTAAGAAATTGAAAAATGAAAAAAATGTCAGTTCAAATAGTCATGGTTCAGTAAGATGGAAACCTAAAAAAGATATTGAAATAGACATTACTACAACCTCAAACTCAAATCCGATTAAAAATGGAAAAAAAGTAAAACCTTCATTAAATCTATTTTTAAAAACTTGTGATTTTAACACAGGGAGTATTGCTTATGATATAAAGAAAAAGATTATTTATGATTTTCGAGCGATAAATGGTATAAAAAACAAGAGAATAGAGATTATTGGAGGAAATGACCCGATTTATAAGATAATACTAAGGCTAGTGTTACAATCAAAAAGATTAGACTTTTTATTAGGAAAAAAAGAAATTAGGCTAATAAAGAATAAATACTCAAAGGGCTTAGATAAAGATATTAAAAAATATTTAATTTCAAAAAATAGATTAAAAGATTTTAGTAAATTTAAAAAAGAAATAAAAAAATACTTATAATGGAAAAACAAAATAAACCAAAAAAATCATTCAAAATTCTAGCCGCAGGTGATTTTCATGGTGATTCTGCAATAACCAAAAAATTAGCAGATAAAGCCTACAGGGAAAAAGTAAATCTTGTTATTTTAACAGGAGATATAACTTCTCCACTAGAAACTAAAAATCTATTAAAACCATTTGTTGAAAAAGGTGAAAAAGTAGTTTTTGTTCCAGGAAACTGGGATTCAAGTGAAGTTGTAAATTTTCTCTCCCATTTATATGGAATAAAAAATCTTTCTGAAAAATATGTCAAATATGATAATGTAGGCATATTTGGAGTAGGAAGCCCTGACTGGCAAATGGAATTAGATGATAAAAAAACCTTTGATAAATTAAAAAAAGATTTTGATAAGCTAAATCAAGATAAAACCCTAGAAAAAAAGATAATGGTAAGTCATCTTCATGCAGCAGGAACCAAATCTGAGTTTTCAGGAGTAAAAGGCAGTGATGCATTAAGAAAAGCAATTGAAAAATTCCAGCCAGACTTATTTATCTCAGGACATATCCATGAAGCAGAAGGATTAGTTGAAAAAATAGGAAAAACTAAAGTAATCAGTGTAGGAAGAAAAGGAACAATTATTGATTTATAAAATGTTAAACCAAGATTTCTTCAATGAATTATCAAAAAAAATCCAACCCTATTTCATAAAAGGTGGAAGCCATGCTTTTGATCACACAGAAAGAGTCTACAATCTTGCATTAAAGCTTTCAAAAAATAAGGAAGCTGATTTAGATATAATAAAAGCTTCTGCACTTCTTCATGATATATCCCAATTAAGAGAACATAATAAAGAATGTGAATGTCATGCAGAAGATGGCGCAAAACTTGCAGAAAAAATTCTAAAAGAAATGAATTTTCCAGAAGAAAAAATAAAACAAATAGTCTATTCCATAAAAGTCCATCGTCATAGCAAAAAAATAAAAGCAGAAACAAAAGAAGCTGAAATTTTGCAAGATGCAGACAGGTTAGATGCTTTAGGAGCAATAACAATTGCAAGAATGTTTTCCTCAGGAGGAGAGCTTAACAGGCCACTCCATAAACCAGAAGTTCCATTTGATAATCCTAAATTTAATATTTCAACAATGCATGGATTTTATTCAAGAATATTAAAAATAACTCCTGAAACATTTAATACAAAAGAAGCAAAAGAAATTGCAAAAGAAAGATACAAATTTGTAGAAGTATTTTTAGACAGATTCCTAAAAGAATGGAAAGGAGAACTGTAATTAATATTATTAAATGATTAATTTAAGTTTTCTATTAATAATCTCTTTAATTTTTAAATCCCCAATAACTCCTATTTTTTTATAAATAAGACTTCTATGCAAAGTAAAAATCATATCTACATAAATAAAAGAATCAAAACGAATATCTCCAACACAAGCATCTTTGGGAAGCAATATCTCATATTTTTGAATTCCCCTGCGTTTTGTAGTGATTTGACAAAGAATGAAATTTTCACCCTCTAAAGAATTAATAACTAATGCAGGTCTTTTTTTCGTTTTAGTTAGATTACTAAATGGAAAATCAACTAAAACAATATCAAATTTTTCAAGAGTCATTGTAAATAAGCAAAAGATTCTTCATCCTCTTTAGATGCCCATGATTCAGATAATAATTTTTCATCTCCAAGAAATCTAGCATTGTCCCAATCATCCTTATCCAAATGTTCAAGTTCTTCAACTCTCTTTTGAACGCATTTTCTAACAAACTCGCTCCATTTTATTTCAGAATATCTTCTCATTTTCCTATAAACTTCATCATCTATAGAGAGGGTTATATTTGTCATAATCTAATAAGTGAGCTCACTTATATAAATCTTTTGGTTATTATCAGCAGTATTTCTAAAGAATCACCAAATCCTTTGGATTTGTACTCACACATAAATGCTTCAGGAATTTTTAATTCCTGATAGTACTCAGAAATCCATAAAAGATTTCTGACATGGGGGTTTGTACGGATTTGGGGAGGACCAGAAAAAATCCAAGTAACTTAAGACCACTACATAAATGTAGTGGATTTTTTATGTGTATTAAAAGGCAATAGAACAACCTTTAAATATTCAAATCAATTAGTAGATTCATAAAAAGAGATGCTAGAAAATTTAATAACAGGTCATGAAATTGATTTCTTAATAAAATTAATCATATGTTTAATTGGAGGTCTTTTAATTGGAATTGAAAGAGAATCAAGAGGAAAATCAGCAGGAATCTCCACCCATGCATTTGTCATTGGAGGAGCAATGGCATTTACAATTCTTTCTATTTTCATAGATCCAAATGAACCAGCAAGAATAGCTGCTCAGATAGTATCAGGAATTGGATTTCTAGGGGCAGGAATAATATTAAAAGAAAGTAATGGAGAAGTAATAAATCTGACAACAGCTGCAAGCATATGGTTTTCAGCTGCAATTGGAATGTTAATTGGTTTTGGCTGGTATTTAACAGCAGGAGTTGCGATAATATTTGCAATCTTCACCCCAAGAATACCGCATATTTGGGGAAGAAAAGATTACGAAAATAGAAAACATGGAAGAATCGTTGGATAAAAAAAGCTTATTATAATTCAACTAACACTTCTCTCCAATTACTCCAATCCATCCTCCGTTTGCCTTGGACATGACAATTATAATTTCTAATAAACAGAACATGTTCCCAAGAAGGAGTTATTAGACCTTTAATCTCAGGTTTATCGTCAATTAATCTATCACCAAAAATAAGAGTTTTATCATCAGTTAATATTAATTTTCTTGCATAAGTTCTTCCAAGTTTTGCTTCAAGCCATTTATACTTTTGAGCCACACAAGTTTCATAAACCTCATGTGGGGTTGAACAAAAAATAACATGATGACCACGATTATTTATTTCAGTTACTGATTCTAAACTTCTTGGAACAGGAGGAATAGCTAACTGAAATTCAGGAGAATATAAAACTGCTTCAACAAGATTTAGACTTTCAGGAGTATATTCATCTTTTATATGAAAATGAGTTCTATCCACCTTAAACTCAGGATTATCAGGATATCTAGCCCTAAGGACGCTATAAAATCTTTCGCTGGTATCTGCCATTACATCATCCATATCTATTAAAATTATCATACAAAAATCATTAAAAATAGTTTTTTAAACATATTTATTCTCTAATATCTATGAAAAAAACAAAGTACGATTCCTATAATATAAATGGATTACCAGAAGGTTGTAAATACTGTGTAAAAGGAAAAAAATTAGTCATCTTTATATCAGGAATATGCTCAAGAAATTGTTGGTACTGTTCATTAAGTGAAAAAAGAAAAAACAAAGACATAATTCTATTTAATGAAAGACAAGCAAATTCAATAAAAGAAATGATAAAAGAAGTTAAAGAAAGTAAAGCTACTTCAGCAGGAATTACAGGAGGAGATCCTTTATTATTTTTATCAAGGACAATAAAATATGCCAAAGCTCTAAAACAAACATTTGGAAAAAAATTCCACATCCACATTTATCTTCCAACAAAATTAGTAACAAAAGAAAGATTATCAAAATTATCAAAATACTTAGATGAAGTAAGATTTAATCCAGAATACACAATTAATCAAAGTGATAAAGCAATGAAATCGGACATTGAAAAAATAAAACTAGCCCAATTGTTCTGGAAAAAACAAAACATTGGCATAGAACTTCCAATGATTCCCAATCAAAAAGAAAATTTCCTAAGATTCATTGAAAAATCAAAAGATTACATAGGATTTGTTAATTTAAATGAATTTGAGCTATCAGAAACAAATTGTAATAAGGTAACAAAAGAATATAAATTAAATCAAGGAGGATATACAATAAAGGACTCAATAAAATCCGGATTATGGTTAATAAATGAAATAAAGAGAAGGAATATTAGACTAAAAGTTCATCTCTGCACAGCAAAATTAAAAAATGACCATCAGTTTAAAAACAGACTAAATCTTCACAACATTCTACCCTACGGTAAAAAAACAAAAGATGGAACTGTAAAATATTTAGTTATTAACAATCCCAATAAAAAAATAATTCAAAACATTAAAAAATTAAACAATCAATACTTCTTAGATAAAAAGAAAGATAGAATATTAATATCCAATAAACTTGCAAATAAAATAATAAAGAAATTAAACATCAAAAAAACAATGTGCCACCCCAACTTAAAAGTGGGGGTTTGTGATAAGCACTTGTTTTTAGGATGCTCAGAAATTAAAGCACCTAAAAAGTATCCACTTACTAAAGTAAGTGATTTAATTTCTGACATAAAAATATTGCTAATAGAAGAATTTCCAACCTATGATAGAATAGAAGTTGAAACTCAAGAGATAAATTAAAATGCCAACAATAGAACAATACAATAGAAAACACAATAACCAGCTTCCAGAAATAAAAGGAAAAAAAGTTATTATTACACCAATACCCAAATCAGAAGAATTCTATAAATTATATCACAAATGGCTTTCAAATGAGAAATTAAAATTACATCTAGGAGAAGAAGGCATGAACTATACTCTAAAAGAAATAATGGAAATGCATGATGAATGGAAAAATGATTTTAAAAACATGACCTTTTGCATATTAAATAAAGAAACAAAAGAACCAATTGGAGACATTAATCTTTTTGATAGTGAAGACTTTCAAAATCTTCCAGAAATATCAATAATGCTAGGAGAACACTCTGGAAAAGGTTTTGGAACAGAAGCATCTCAATTATTAATAAACTTTGCATTTAAAAAAATAAAAATAAAAGAAATTAACTTAAATGTCTATAAAGATAATCTTGCAGCAGTAGGGCTATATAAAAAATTAGGTTTTAAAATAATAGGAGAATCAAAAGACGAAGACAACAGGGAAGAATATTTAATGAAAATCACCAAGGATTAAATATTCATAGCATTATCTTCATTAATCAATAAAAATTTTCAATTATATCTAAAACCAATACCTATCAGATTAATCAATTTCAATCATTAATCATATCCATCAATTCTTATATTTTCCTAACTACAATAATAATAATAATACAATCCACTAATATTCTTACACTTTTAGAACTTACAAAATATAACTATCTATTAATTATTCTAGTAACATTTTTCAATTCTTTTCTTAATAAATAATGTCTTACTATTGACAAGGAAATCCCATTAATAAGCAATAGCACTACTACGCTGCCCATAAACACCAATATTTTCCATGTTTCTGAATATACTTTAACAGGTCTATTGCAAGAAGGACAATTACCTCCACAGTCAATTCCAGTCTCATCATAATTCTGTTTTTTATCATAACAATAAGGACAATAAATATTTTTATCAAGTAAGAATTGTATGTTCAACTTCTTTAAACTATTATCAAAACTCAGTCTAGAAACTAATTCATTATTTTTATCAAAAACCTGCAATGTGTTTTGATAACAATCTTCTTTTGTCCTCAAAATTACATTGACTTTAGTATCACAAATTTTTCTTTCTTCTAAAACTACTTTTGTCACTACATTAATACATTCTCTTTTTTGCTGCCCCTTAAAATAAATATTATTATCAATAATATCACTTAGATTATAAACTGCATTGCAATCTCCCCATCCATCACAATTATAATTTCCATTTTCTTCTCTCCGATTATCAATAACAATGTCAACACCAACATTATCTCCATTATCATCAGTTCCATTTTTTCCACTTGCAAATCCACTTCCTCCACCCCCACCTCCACCACCATTATTGCCACCATTACTAGTTGCACTAGAAGAACTAATAGTCAATATAAAATTCCTGCAAGCACTTAAATTACCTCCATCTTGCCCACATACACTACTGATATTCGCATTAGGATTGCTTATTCCACTATCAATTGCACAAACAGTTATATTATGATTTCCAATAAAACTAGAATTAGTTGTAAAATTAATAACTCCTAAAGAACTTATATTAAACAAATGAGTGCCAGAATTAAAACTTATATTAAATGTCAAATTATTTGAAGTTTCATTTCCACTTTCAGTATCATTGACTCTTATTTGTTTGTAAAACACATTTCCAGTAACAACAGTCTGTGTTGAAATAACTTCCATAACAGGAGCATTATTTATTTCAATAACAGTTATATTAATTAAAGAAGAATTCTGCATCTGCTTTTGTAAGAACTCCTGAAAATAATCTATATGATTTCAGAGTAGAACTTAAATTTTCAATATATTCTAAATCAAACAAGGATAAATTAATACTCCCACTAGGAACATCACCATCCAAATCACTTATATTAAACAAATAAGAAAGTGAACTTCCTTCACAAACATAATTATTTGTTAAATTTACAAAACTAGGGTAAGTCATACCCGAACTAAGAGAATTATTTACAGTATAATTTCTTGTATTTGAAACATTATAATTATTACTAGCCCCATTACCCCAAGAATGCCACTTATAAGAATATGTTCCATTTAATAAGAAATTATAGCTAGCATTGTAAACATTTGCACTTAAATTTTCAGCACTAACATTTGTATTATTTATTTCAAGCCAAACACTACCATTTGTATTTGCAACAGTTACATTAAACAACCCCCTTCCTGTTCCAGAAACAGAACCATTATTATCATAATAATCTGAAAAACTTGGATAAGTAGTATCAGACAATGTAAATACATCATTCAAGTTATTAAGTGAAGCAGATACATTATAACTATGGTTTGCAGTTAATGTTCCATTTGTAGCATTAATAGTATAATTTGAAGAATACGTTCTTGTTCCATTATTAACATACTCTGTTATTTCGGTTCTATTTGTAAATCCAGAAGAATTTGTAGTTAAATTAAAAGGACTTATTCCTGTAATATTATAAGCACTAACATTAGCATTATTAACAACATTTCCAGCAGAATCATTCACATAAGCTCGGTAATACCATTTCCTGAAGAGTTGCGAATTAGAAGAAACAGATTCTTTTGATAAATTGTAAGAACAGTTTGTAAATGTTGTATTCTTAGAACTTGATGTAAGCAAAGTATCATTAGCAACTCCAGAAACATTTATGCAATCTCGTATCTGAGTATTATTTGAAGAATCAATATAAAATCCATACGAACCAGCTGAATAACCAGTTGCATTTTGGTTTATGATTGTATTATTATGTGAAACAGATAAATAAACAGCATAACTTGAATTGCTTGTTCCTGTGTTTGAAATTAAGGTGTTGTTTGAAGATGAGTAAATAGCAATTCCAATATTGGAATTGCTTGTTCCTATATTATTTGTTAGAGTATTGTTGTTTGAAGATGAGTAAAGATAAATTCCAACACTGGAATTGCTAGTTCCTGTGTTTCCAGTAAGACTATTATAGCTTGCATTTGTTGTTAGCCAAATTCCAACACTGGAATTGCTAGTTCCTGTGTTAGATATCAAGGTATTGTTTGAAGATAACTGAAGCACAATCCCTGCACTGGAATTGCTTGTTCCTGTATTTCCAGTCATATTATTATTTGAAGATAAATAAATGAAAATCCCATAGCTTGATTTGCTTGTTCCAGTATTATTCACTAAAGTATTATTATTTAAACCAGCAAGATAAATCCCAACACCTAATTTGCTTGTTCCAGTATTATTTGTTAAAATATTATTATCTGAAGAAACCCAAAGATAAATTCCATTACTTGAATTGCTTGTTCCTGTATTTGATGTTAGATTATTATTTGAAGATAAATAAAGCCAAATTCCTCTACCAACACTAACATTAGCACTATTATTAAAAATTGTTCCATTATTAGCGCCATTGAAATAAATTCCAACTGCATTTTCATTTACTCCAGAATTTCCACCAACAGTTATATTGCAATTCTTTACAGTTGTATTCAATTGATTTGAATAAACACCTGAAACATTTTGAGTAGAACTAATGTAATTTCCACCACAATCCAAAGTCACATTTGCAGCAGTTATATTCATGCAAGCACTAGTCAAAGTGTTATTTGCAATATCATCTGTTAATAAATAAGTTCCAGAAACATTAAGAACTTGACAAGAATTTGGATTATAAATTTCAAATGTTCCATTCATGCTTGAAGTATTTCCAGTACTATCATTTGCATAAACAGTATAATTTATTTCACCAATATTCCAAGTAGAATTTGTACTAATAACCACACTCCAAAGATTTCCAGAAATCCAATTCATTACAGCCCTTAAAACAACAGCAGAAGTTTCAATACCACCAAGCCAAATCTTAAGCCAAACATTAGTAATATTTACATTATCTGTAATAGTTGCATTTATAGTAACATTATCTCCAATCTTAACTCTTCCACCACTAGTTCCTGAAGAATTTATTGCAACAACAGCACTGATATTAGGTGCAGTTGTATCAGAACTGCCAATTGTCAAAGTTCTTATTTCAGTTTGATTAGCATTTCCAACAGCATCTTTTGCACTTGCAAAATATGTATAAGTACCATTATCAAATCCAGCAGTTGCATTCTTACTTTGATTAATATACAAATAATATTGAGTTGAATTAAATTTCTGTAAATTAGAAACATAC
>JAGVWZ010000003.1 GCA_018304045.1 Candidatus Pacearchaeota archaeon
TATTACACTCTTAACCATATAACCAATATAATGGTTAATAGGTTTATATAGCTTTCTAAGAGTATGGTAAAAGCAAACCAGACATCGGAAAAATGTAAACAAACAAAAACTTTTAAGAGTTTTTGTTGTCAAGAAAATCTAATAGATTTTCTATGGTTTTTACGAGACTGAAAATATCAATTTTCAGGATAACCCTAAAATTCCCACTAACAGAACTAATCCTACTTCTTTGCATGATGCTTATAGTCATTAGACTTCTATTCAAGAATCCCATTTCAGATACACAAAAAACAATCTCAAGAGACATCCAAAGAATTGAATCTCACATAAAATAACCCCTAGATTCCCTATTTTTTAGCCCCCTTAGACTATTGCTTGCTTATTCTAACCAATCTTACATTAGCTACCAATAAAATTCAACATCAAAAGATTTATATACCTAAAAAGGTATAGTATTATACCATTATTGGTATAATAAAATGATAACCAAAAAAATCTATTTCGAAGAAATATTTTCTTAAAAATAAGTATACTTCAATTAGCAAAAGAACTTAAGAAAAAATCCTATCCAAAGATATATGATGCAATAAAAGAGCTTGAAAAAGATAAAATAGTAAGATCTGAAAAAATAGGGAATTCAAACATTATTTCAATCCACTTAAATTCAGAATCAATATTAGAGCTATCCTACCTTGATGAGCAAGAATCATTGTCTAAAAAAATACCCAATATAGAAAAAATACTGGATTTTAAAGAATTTCTTGATGACATAGTCCTTGTTACAGGAAGTTATGCAAATAATAAACAAACATCTAAATCAGATATAGACCTAGTTATTATAACAAAAGAAGACCCATTTAAAAAACAAAAACTAATAGATAATCTAACTTCCTTATTCCTACCTAAATTCCATCCAATTGTTATAAGTTATAAAGATTTCATAGAAATGTTACTAGATACAAAAGAAAATTATGGAAAAGAAATCTTTAAGAATAGGTTATTATTTAGAAATTCAAGAAGATACTATGAACTAATCAAAGAGGCAGTAAAAAATGGTTTCAGAGGTTAAATTATTTCTAGACAGATCAGAAGATGAAATATTCCTTTCTCAAAAAGATTTAGATTCTTCAATTGACAAAAACATAAAGGAAATTCTTGGAATTCCTTCTGAAAAGACTTTTTATCATTCAGTCATAAGTCATGCCTACTATTCTATATTTTATGCAGTTAAGGCTTATCTCTTTCAAAAGGGCATAAGAACAAAGGCCCCAGAAATCCATAAAAAGACTTACCTAGAGTTTAAAAAGATTATAGATAAAGATATTTTAGATTATGAACTTCTAAGAATATATGAAAATGAGATATCAAAAGCAGAATCATTGCTAAACATATTTCTTCTTGAAAAAGAAAAAAGAGGAAGATTTGTCTATAACTTAAAATCTGAAGCCAATCTTCCCTTTGCAAGAGAATCAATAGAAAATGCTAAGAAATTTGTTTCAATAATAAAAACAATACTTGAATTATAATTCACCTTACCCTCTTTTTTTCATAACCCTACTAATCAGCAGTAAATTTATCATCAGTAAAACAATGATATTTTCCACCACCAATATGTTTATGAACCCCCTAAAACTCCAACATATATCCCTTTTTTACAATGAAAACAGAAAATCAGACACAAGATAGATTCCAAAAGAAGATTCTAGCAGATGTTAATGAAGAGATTTCAATCCTTGTGAGAAGAATTGAGCTTAATTTTGGCCTATCCTTTGATGAAGCAAGAAAATCAGTCTTCCTTGCAATCAAAAACCTCCATCAATAAAGGTTTTTGATATAATCTTAAGATTATTTACTCATTTACACATATATCTATGCTCATTTAATTTGTTTTACATTAGATACTAATAAATCAATTTTCATAAATATTCTTTCTATGACCCAATTTTATAATCTTAATTATCTTAGAAGTAGTATCTACATCAACAATAAGCCTATACTCTCCAACCCTTAATTTAAACCCATTAATATTCTCCAAATGATCTAAAAATCTAAAAGGATTTTCTTTACATTGTTGAAGTTTATCCCAAATTCTTTGTTTGATACCAATTTCAAGCTTGTTCAAATCCCCTAAAGCTCTTTTTTCAAAGATAAGGTTATACATTTCAGATTACCAATAGATAAAAAGTCTATAATATAGAATCATAAACCTAAAATTTTCTTAGCTTCCCCTTCAGTGTAAAATTCCCCTTTCTTTATTCTTTCCCTTGCAGATTTAATCTCTTCTATTGTCTTCTGGCTTAGTTTAGGTTCTTTCTCACAAGTTTTAACTATGTGAATCAATTTTCTTACAAGTTCATCATAACTTTCACTTTTATACTGTCTAAACTCATCAAGTTTTGATTTTGTTTCAGGACCAACTCGAATAGTAGTTTCCATCTACATACGTATACATTTGTATATTTAAATATTTCTATAGTCAGTTTCTCATTTTACCAACATTACCAATATATTTCAACAATTATTAATACTATTTTCAATAATTTCAGAAATGCTTCTTCCTGTTTTTTCTTTCATAACCTTCAATTTATTAATAGTTCTAACAGATAAAGTTACATCTATTCTTTTCCTTTGAAAAGGAATTTCCCTTGTTCTATCATAAGCCTCAAGAGCATCAAAAAGCTCCCTATACTTATTCAAAATGTAATTTATTTTTTTTGTTTCCATGTTGAGTTTACGAAAAATGGAAAGACTAAAATTGTTTTTAACAATTTTTTTGATTTCATATGAGTATTATTTGATGCAATTTTTAATTCTCCATTCAATATTCCTTATCTCATTAATATTATTTTTTGCAATTGAAATCATCTGCTCAAGAAGCAAATCTCTATCAACTTGTTTTTTATTTTCCTCTGCAAAATTTAAGCATAAAAACATTGCAGTTCTTTTATTTCCATCTGAAAAAGGATGATCAACAAGTATTGCTCTTAACAGATATGCTAATTTTTTATAATCTCCTAATTTATTGTTATTTTGCATATCAATAGCATAGTCTAAGCTAGAATCATTCCTTAGGTTTCCACCAAAACCCTGATTTATTCTTATAAGATCTTCCTTACTAATTATCATACACATAAATAATAGCAACTTATTTATAAATCTTTGCATTTAATTTTACATTAGCTACCAATACCTCATTTTATGCCCATTACCAATATCAACTCAATCTTCTCCCCCTATCTGCCTATTTTTTCATTAGATACTAATACTTATTCAATTATCACTTACGATTTTACATTAGCTACCAACATCTCAAGATTTTCACACCAAAAACCTTAAAATACCACCTTCTTCTTTTATATCCATGAAAACCTCTGAAATATTCAAGAAAAACTATGATTACATCTTTCCACTAATAATCTGGCTATTAATTTTTGGAAAAAATATCTTTTCACAATTAATGTTTGTAGACTATGTTCCAGACACTTATTTTACAACAATAAAAACACTTATTTCAACTAATTACGCAATGGTTTTAGGTCCAATTGATATCTTAAGATTAATCTTCTCTTTAACAGGACTTCTTCCATACCTATTCCAATTTTCAATCCTAATATCCATGTTTATATCCTATTTTTACATTAGAAAACTATTCCAAGATAAACAAAAAACATTTTCCATAGTATTTTCATTCATATTTTTCTTTAATCCCTTTATCTATTCAAGAATAATGATAGGTCAAGTAGGAGTTCTAATTGCCTATCTATTCCTTCCAATAACTATTTTCTACATATTCCAATTCTTTGAATCAAATCTAAAAACAAAATCCCTATTAAAATTAGCAATAGCAATAACTCTCTGCTCATTATTTTCAATACATTTTTTCATAATCAATTTAATTATTTTCCTAACAAGTGCATTCTGGCTTTATTTTCAAAAGAAATTTTCAATTATAAAATTCCTGATTCTATCAATAACACTATTTATCATACTAATTCTCCTTAATTCAATCTGGATTCAAGGAATTTTATCAAGTGAAACACTTAAATCAATTGATTCTTCCCATGAAAACTTTTTTTCACCAAAACTTTCAGGAAACATACCTGCTGTTGCAAAAATAATAGGCATGTCTGGATTTTGGAGAGAATCAGCCTACAGCTCAACCTATAATATTCTTGGCCCAATAGGTTATCTAATAATTCTTGCATTACTATTAATCCTATTCCTAGCAGGATATTATCTATCCCATGATAAAAAATCAAAAATATTTTTCACATTATTCTGGCTAGGATTAATACTTGGAACAGGAATAGCCCACCCCTATACAAGACCATTTTTCAATTCCTTGTTTAATTATCTTCCATTTTTCAATGGCTTCAGAGACAGCCATAAACTAACATCTCTAATTGCACTTTCCTATGCCTATTTAATTTCAGTCTTTGCCCTAGAATTAAAAATAAAATTAAAAGAATTAGGATTCCTTCCAGTAATAATCCTAATTCTTTTTATCCTATTCTTCACATTCCCACTCCTAGGACTTTGGAATCAAATAAAACCTGTTTCCTATCCATCTTCCTACAATGAATTAAATTCTTTCCTAGACTCAAAACAAATAACAGGAAAAATAATCTATCTACCATGGCAAACCTATCTAACCTACAATTGGACAATTAATTCTTCATCAGACGGAAGAATAGCAGTTCCAATAAATAATATTCTCAAATATCCAGTAATAATTGGATCAGATGTTTATGGTTCAGAAACAATAGAAACTCAAAAAATACTTGACTGCTTAAACAACAAAAGCACAACTTGTCTTGAACAAAATTCAGTCCAGTTTGTAATAAATGACAAATGCTCTTTTTACAAAGATGATAAATCCAGCACCTTTGAATCAATGAACAAAGCCTATTCAAACTCATGTCTAGATGTCTATAAACTTAATTCAAAGCCAAAACCAACACAGCAAATACCCTTGAGATTCCTAGTCACATCAATAGTTTCTTTAATAACATTTCTAGTCCTAATAATCTTATTGATTACATTAAAAAAAAGATAAAATATTTTTATTATTAATACAGATTACTTATTATTGTCTTTATGTGCATTACTTATTATAATTTTACACATATTACTAATATCTATCTGCCCATTATCATTGTTTTACACATATTACTAATATTTACTTGCTTAAACTAACTAACTAATCCCACACACATTACCAATATCTCTTTTAAACCAATTTCCCAACCTATTGTCCCATTACAAAGTAGTTAAAAACTAAGGTTTTTAAACCCTCTTTTCCATGGATTTTAATAGGGGTGATAGAGATGCATCAAATGCCAAAAGATATACCCTATTCAGAATATTACAAAAGAAAAATGCAAGAAGAATTTAAACACCAAGTCCCACATATCCAACCAAAATTCAATCCAAGACCATTACAGCCCCACCAAACCCATTATTCTAAAAAACCAGGTGAAAGTGCTATAAACAAAATAATACTAGCAGTACTTATTCTTTTATTCCTAATCTCATTCATAAGCCTAATAATCTTTCTTCCAAAATCCAACCTAAGTTTAATCATAATAGCTGTCTTTGGAATAATACTCCTATTCCTCATACTAACTCTGTTACATAAACTCTATGAACACACATTAGTAAAAACTAATCCCATTTTAATAATCCTAATAGTATATATCCTATTAACAGTAAACATGTTTCTAGGAGCTAAAATTTATTCCATAGAATGGGCTTTTCTAGGATTTATAATAGCCACAGTAATTGTCTATGATTCAAAAATAGATTCTAGATTTTTAATACTTCCTGCATTATTACTCCTAGGTTATATTCCATTCCTATTAATAGGAAAATTCAATGCCATAGCAGAAAACATAGCAATCTATGTTTACTATTTCCTTGTTTGTGGAGTTGTTCTTCAAGTAATAGAACATGTAAAAAAAATAACAAATAGACTAAATTTTGACTCATTTTCAAAAGGAATGCTAAGAGAATTTGACTGGATCAAAACCTGCATCCTAACAGGAATCTTCAGCATAGGTGTAATAATAGCCAATAGATTCTATGAACTCCCATTATTAAAATGGACCTCTGTCTACATTTTTCTAATAAGTCTTATAATATATTCTCTAACCATGTTTAAGGAAGAAAAATAATTCCTATAATCATAATTTTACTCTAACTATCTACTAATACTAAATCAAATAATATTATTAACAATAAAACATTCTAGCCTATCCACATTATCATTACACATTACCAATACAAATAAAACGCCTATCCTCGCCATGCAGCAAGGATAGACACATATAAATTATAAATCCTACTTAAAAATCTTTCCATAATACGCAGTATCTCCGCACAGACAGTTACTAACTCTTTTCTTTTGCATAATTTTATCTTTACTCCCCCCTAATTAATGAGAGGGAGAAAGAAAAATAAGTGATTTTTTATGAAATAGCAATTAATATAATCTCATTCAGACAGAGCACATAATCCAAATATAAGTCCATCTTTCCATAACCAAAAGATTATAAACCCTTTAAACAAAAAAATAAAATGCAAAACATATCTGAAAGATTAGAAGGAAGATTGAATCATCTAAAATCACTTGGAAAAGCAACCTCAGAAGATCCAGAAGATAGAATTCCAGTAAAAATAATAACCTATGAAGAATATAGTCAAGGAACAATCAATATAGTTACATTCAAATCAGGGGAACCAGCAAAACTAACACAAGAACCAGCAATAGGCCTTGGACTTCAATCCCTTATTGATGAATTAGAAAGAATAAAAGTAGAATACACTCCTTGCATAAGGGTTCCAAATGGCCCCTATGTTATTGCACATTTAAATGCATCACAAATAGAAATTCTTGCAGAAAAACTCTATATAGAGCAACTAGATGATGATTCATCAGTTTTAGAATAATATTTTCCAATCACAATCCAAAACAATTCTTATATTTCATCATACCCTTATATTTCCAAAGTAAAGCAGCTTCACTCATTCCAGATTCAAATCCAAAATCTCCATTTGCTCTTGCTGTTTTAATTGCATTGCAAAAATCACCTAATTCAGAAACATATTTAGAATGTATTGACAATATAACATCAGGATTATCAACACTGCCTTTTTTAACACTTGCTTTTTCAATAACATAATTCTCTTCCCAGATTCTTGAACCAGAATCAAAATTATACAATTTAAGCAGAATAACTCCATTTTTAGGAATATCATTTATCAATGCCTGAGATTGCAAAAATCCAGGAAGATTATCTTTAGTTAGTTTTACAGGCTCATAGACAACATTTGCAGTAACAGGAGAATTAGAATTAAGATTAATAGCAGGTTTACTATTTTTATCCAGCAAATTAGCTCCAATAACTATTCCTGCAACAACAGCTATAATTATTATAAATATAAGATATCTTAATGATTTTCTCATAAACTATTGAAATATTCATCATTTTTAAAGTTATACCAACGGAAATAAATTTTCGTACAAAATTTTTTCTTTGGTATTTAGGAAATGAAATTAAATTGTACGGTTATTAATTTCATTTACTATAATTAAACCCTCACATAAACACTATGTTCCCAAAGATCACCTTCAGAGACATTGCTAAGTTTTTCATCTCTAGCTAATTTAACACCATGCCTATTAATTGTCTGTTCTAATAAAAGTCTGCAACTAGCATCAGTTATATAAACAAGGCTTCCAACACGCAGTTTATCAACAAATTTAATAAATTCTTCATAAGAAAAATCATTTGAATATCCAACAGCATTAGAAAGATAAGCTTTATCAAAAACAATTCTTTGTCCTAAATCAAAAATATTTCCAGTAGGCAGTATTTCAAATTCACCTAGCTTAGCCCTGATTTTATCTAACCTCCAATCCACTCCAAAATATTTTTCCATTAATTTTTTTCTAGCAACAGCAGTATTACGACTAATTGTGCCAGAAAAATAACCATCTTCACTGCCAAATTCATCTCTTGCATGAAATCCTTCATAATTTCCAGTTCGAATACATTCTACTATTCTCCCAATAAAATCAATTTGAGTAGGATTTGTATCAACAACCATAACTTTTTTAGCATATTCCAATAATGCAAGTCCAGGATGACCAGAACCACCAATTGCTAGAATAGTATCATTGAAATTTACATCTAATCCTCTAACAATAATATCTAAATTTTCATTAGTGCATGAATGTCTTAATCCTTCCATATTATCTTAATTTTAATAACCATTTATAAATCTTATTAAAAACCTTTAATTAATAGCAAATTCTCTTTCTTCAAAATTTCCAGCCCTATCAACAATCCTAAAAACAATATTTTCACTAAGTTTTAATTTCCTAGAACATATTCCTTTTTTCAAACTACTGCAGAATAATTTTTCTTTTCCAGAAGAATCAAAATAAACAGCTTTTTGAAAATTATCCTCACTTACATTTAAATCAATATCATATTCCTTGCCATTGAATTCATAGTCAATGGAATTTATAACAGGCTTTCTATCATCAACAAAAACCTTTACTCTAGATGAATTAACAATATTATCTGCAATATCCCTAACAACAAACCAATAAATAACATTTTTTCCATAAAGACTATCTAAGTTCAAACTAACAGAACAATTCTCTTTCCCATTTTTACAATTATTTAAAGCAATAGAACTAACACTCCCCATCTCTCCATAAAACAATTCCACAGATTTAATATTACTTTCCTCATAATTAACACTAAAAACACCATCTGCAAATTCATTCTGACGAGGATTTGTTTTAATTATTCTAGGCTTTTTTGTATCAACAAAAAAATTAATAAAATATGTTTTTACTTCACCTGCAACAGCACTTTTAATAGTTATATCATTAAACCCTTCATCGAAAATAAGCATTTTTTTAAAATAATTACAATGCATACAAAGATTTTTAATTTCCCCATTTAGATTATCAATCAAATCAATCTTAGATTTTCTAGTGGTATTAATCTCCACATAAAATCTTTGCTTTACAACACTATCTCCATTATTAAAAAGAAATTTTACATTCAAATCCAAAGGACCTGTGATAACTTCAGTTGGATCACAATAATCACTATTGCATTGATTATAGCTAGCTAACCATCCAGATGAATCAGTGCAAACTAAACAATAACCCTCCCCAGAACTAAGTCTGCAAACACATTTCCCATTTTCACAAACTAATTTATCACTTATTGAACTAATAACACTTGGCACACTCTCTCCATTTTTAAGTTTAGTAAAACAAAAATAATCATTAAGAGCAAAAACATAATTCAGATTAATAACTAAAACCAAAACTACTATTCCAAATAATAAAAAGGGGATTCTCATTTTAAATTTTTAAATAATAAACATCAATTAAACATCAAATTCAATAACTCTTGAAACAACATTTCCAGCCTTGTCTCTTGTCTGTATATCAAGTACATGGTGTCCGATTTTAAAATTAATCTTCTTTAGGCAAACACCTTTATTTAATCCAGTGCATAATATCTTTGACCTAGGATATTCATTATCATAATAAGTTATCTTATCCATATTTTTATCATAAACACTCATATTAATTGTAACATAGGTTCCTTTAACAGAATAATTCAAACTTCTAATTTCAGGCATTGTCAAATCAACAAAAACCTTTACCTTTTTAGATAAAACAGCATTATTAGCAACGTCTATGATATTAAACCAATATTCAATCTGCTTTCCATCATAGTTGCTCAAATTAGCATTAAACAAGCAAGACTGAGCTTTTCCACTTGGACAACTAGTTGATTCCTGTTTCATTACATCTCCAGAAATACCATAGTATAATTCAATCTTCTGCACATTAGATTCATCATAAGTGATTATAAAATCACCATTTGCAAACTTATTTTGAAAAGGTGTTGTTTTTGTTATTCTTGGTTTTAGATTATCAATAAAAAAACTTATACTCTTCTCAATAATTTCATTTCCCCGAACAGCCCTGAGAGTAAAATTATTAAATCCTTGCTTGAAATTCATAGGCTTGCTATAAGCAACACAATTTGGACATAATGTTCTCTGAGTTCCAGCAACATTATCAATTAAGGTAAGAGTAACTATTTTATTAGTAGATATATCCATAAAAAAAGTCTGTTTTGTAAAAACCCCTCCATCGCTAAATGGAAAAACAGCAGAAAGAGTTAAATTTTGAAAAGTTGAATTAGTTGCACCATTACCAGAACAAAGTTTTTCGCAGTTCGTATATGCAGCATAATACCCTCTTGAATCAGTGCAAACTTGCAAAAATGAACTATCACTGCTAAATCCGTGAACAGAACATTTTATACCATCACAAGTCATATGTGTTGTAGAAGAAACAATTTCAGCAGGAATACTTTGGCCATTTCCTAATCTAACAAAGCAATAACCATCAGCAGAAACAGCTCCAATTAACATTATTAAAAATACAAAACTAAAAATTCCAATGATTAATTTTTTGTTTTCCATATTTGTTTTCTTGTTTTTTATTATTTTATCCTCATTATTATATATTTAAAACCTTATAACTACTTTTTACAAGTGAAATTTAACTTGTTATTTTTATTTTATGATCTGCTTAAACTTAATTGCTTAAGTATCCCCTAATCATATTACATTAGCTAATGATTTTTTACCAATTGATAATCTTTATTACCAATATTCTTTTCCATCACCTCTATTGAATATAATAACTCAGCTTTCCAGCATCATTGTTTTTCTATCACCTCAAGATACCTTGTTTAAGGCATCTTATAATCATCGGTTCTTTTTTACTTTTCCGATGTTTCTTCATCCTTCCTTTTTTCCTTCTTGAATCCTGTTCTACCCGAGGACTCTTTTAAGAGGGCTCCCTTCTTTTCCACCCCCCTTTCTAACTATAAAAAGTTAAATAAAAAAAATAAAAAAATTGTCTATTTAGATAGCTTCTCCCCAGAAGTATATTTGACCTTCAGAGAAGTCTCCTACACATGGTTCTGGCATATCTAACTTGAAAGTTAAAGCCATCTCACTACCAGGAGATAAAGCATTTCCATTATTCCAGTCTGCTTCTACAACATCTGAGCTTGGAGCTGCTCCTCTTGGACCATTTCTCCATCTCATTATTCTTTCAGCTCCTGAAATTTCAGTACTATAAGGTATGTTTGTATAACCTTCTGCATCTGTATCAAATGTTGCAACACCTGAAACATAAGCTCCATTTGTTACAAAATAGCTGAATTCAATTAAAGCTAATTTGTTTGTAGGAATTCCGTTTGCATCGTTAGAGCATCTTGCTCCACTTGATGTTGGGTCATAAAAGTCAGTACCAGATATAAACATATCTAATATAACTCCTGAACCAGCTTCAGCATCATTTCCAACTAATATTGTGTTAGAATATGACAATGTTCCTGGCATAACATCTTCAAAAGCTAAATTTCCATCAACTGCAAGAGCAATTGTTGGGTTTAAGAACCAGTATTCGTTTTCAGCCATAGTGCCTGAAAGACCAGTTAAATCCATAGCTTCTATTGTTATGAAATATTCTCCATGCATTGATGCAGGAGTTTCAACTGTTAAAGAGCAATCGTAAAAAGACATTGTGTCTGAATCGCATGTAGTTAAGACAAATTGATCAATTCTTGCAGCGCATTCTGCAGGTATTGTTCTTTGTTCATCACATCCTCTCCTTATACACTCCACTTCAACATCATTTCCAGCACCTTGTGATTGTCCAATTGTACCAACAACCTCAGTAACTTCTTCTATCTTATTTTTATCCATAACCAATACTGTCCAGTGAATTGATTCACCTTCAAAAGCATAGTTATGTTTTCTTTCAGCTAGAGAAAGTCCATTTTGGCCATTTTCAGTATTATCGTCAATAGTTGTTCTACTATCACACATCCACACCCTAGGTGCAAACTTTTGTGTTGTAACAGAAATACCAATTCCTGATCCAACATCAGTTGCAACAACAGCAGGCATAACTAGAATCATAGCCAATGCTAAGATTACTATTATTTTGTTCATTTTATTAAACCTCCTTTCAGTAATTTATTGCCATCTAATAAAATTTTACTAAAGATAGTAAATGTATTCACTCGAACGAGATACTAAAATAGGTATTAAAAACAAATCTAAATCTTCCCCAGATGATACTCATTAGATATTATAGTAAGTCGTAGATTAAGTTTCTAAAACTATTTATGAAAAATAACCTGATTCCATCAAGGATTATTTTTTCTTTAAGAATTATTAGTGCATAAGACTATAACTTTTAATCAATTCATCAAGCTACACTTCTCATCTAATCTTAATCTCATTATTTTTTAGATACAATAACTATGAACCTTGAAAAATATATTAACTCTCTTGCTTCACATATTATCTTCCCTTTATAAGACCATATAAATAAATTCAGAAATTTGAAGTTGTCCCTAGGGCAATTCAAATTTTAGTTATACTTCTATTTTTACCTGTAAAACGACTTACAACGTACTGTTTTATACTTTCTATCTCCTTCTTCCTTTCTTCTGTCTTGAAAAGATATTTACTAAAGCATCATCAACATTAACAATAGAGCCAATATTTTTCTTGCCACTTATACAGCTTCTTCTTAGAATATCTTCAACCTGCTCTCTTAAACTAAGCATATTTTTCTTTGCTCTTTTATTCAATATCTTAACCTCATCCTCATCCAAACTAATTGTAAGTTTCATTTCACCTTCTTAAGAAATTCATTTATTCTATGAACATAACTCTTATCCTTAATATCCCTTTGGTTAATAATCAAATGAATCATCTTTCTTCTAATCTTTTTTTCCATCAGAGCTATGATCTTCTCACCACCACTGCTTCCTTGAACACATATTGCACCAATTTTTTTATTCCCTAACTTATGTTTAGATAAATAAGTTTGAATAGGACTTGCCATTCTACTGCCCCAATTAGGCCCAACAATAATAACTAAATCATATTTGCCTGGATATCTATTGTATTCAATAACAGGCTCTTTTTTAGTTATAGCATGCAAGCATGCCCTATAAAAACCAATAAACCCCTTATAGCGAACATGGGTTTTTATTTCATCAAGATCAGCTTTTAATTTCCTAGCTGTTTCTCTAGCAATCAATCTTGAATGTCCAGTTCTTGAATAATATACAACAAGTGCGTTTTTCATTATCTCAAAACATTAAGAATAGTCAAAAAATTTAATATGCCTGCAAAACAAACCCAAATTAAGTAAGGAATGAGTAAGTAGCTGGCTGTTCTTGCTTTTTTCCAATTAACTAACATTAAAGATATAATAGAAAGTATAAGCAATATTATTGTAATAAATGCAAATAAAGGACTATGGGCTGTAAAATAAAAAAAACTCCATGCAATATTAAATGCAAAGTTAATAGAATATAAAACAACCATTTTATTCTGCAATTCCTTACTGCATTTTTTTATAGAAAAATAAAAAGAAAGACCAATTAAAAAAAACAAAATAGTCCACACCACAGGAAAAATATAATCAGGAGGAGTAATTACAGGCTTAACAGAATAATACCAATCATCAATAACAGTAAAACCACTTCCAATATAGCAAACAAAAAATGAAATAAACAAGCATACAATTAACAATTTCCAATCAATTTTCTCTTTTCTAATTCTTTTAACTCTCTTTTTCTTTGACATTTTATTTCCTGTAGATTTTATCAACTTTAAAACTCTTGTAAATTCCCTCAAGAATATCTGTTCCAGCATATCCTGCCAGCAAACTAAGCCTGTAATCAAAATTAAAAATAATTCCAGTAAAAATACCAATAACCAATGCAATCAATACAGTTATAACATAATATCCCCAGATTATTCTTCTTTTTAAGCTCAAAGCCTTTAACAAACCAATAAATCCTCTTGTCAATCCTCCAACACCACCTAAAAGTGCAGGTAAAATTAAAAGTTCAATTTGAGTATTCATTTTTTCTTTGTTGTAGCAGAATCTTTTTTTAGATTATATATTATCAATATTACCAATGCTATTGAGAATACAGCCAATCCCATTAATACATAATTTTTATCAGACCTCATCAGAAGTATTACAGAGGCAACAAGTAAAATTACACCTAAAAATTTAACCAATATTTTTTTAGATTCTTTGTCCAGTCTATATACCATTTTGTATTTATTCCAACCTCTCTTTTTTAAATAAAATAAGTGCAACATAACATGCCAATGGATAGAGTAATATCATATAAATAACAGTATTTGTTCCAATATCAATCAATTTCTTTGAAAATGTTTCCTGGCTAAAAACCTGATTTGCCCAAGATACCATTGAAAAAAACAAATAAACCAAAACAATAGAAATTACAAAATCTACAGTAATCTTTCTAATACTAAACTTAAAAAAAGTTCCAACCTTTAGGTCTTTAATTTTCTTATTCATTTTTTCATGATTATCTCTTATCAATAAATATTTTAAAAATAGAATAGGAAACTAAGAACAACAGAGCAATAATTACAGAAAGCAATGGATCAATCATAGAACTAAATAGCACTAATAAAGATGCAACTAAAGTGACAATTCCATCAATCCTATGCTTACTATAGCCTGATTTTTTTTCTATTTTCTTCTTCATTGTAAATTTTCTCATATTTAAAAGATAGATTTACCTTCTTCTAATTTTTTTAATGAATTTCTCTTGCCCCTTAGCACTTATTCTTATCAATAATATCAAACTAATCATCAAAACAATAGTATTGAATATGCCAGTCCACCTAAGATCATTCAAATAACAATCTATTATAAGTAAAGCAGTACCTATTGCGTAAACTATTAAAAACTTAGGCTGAATATCTTTTTTCCCTTTCCAAGAATAGACAAGCTGCAATATAAATGCAATAGCAATTACTCCAAGTCCAATTATAGCACTCTCCATGATTTATCCTCCTTTTTCTTATATTACAGAAGATTTTTTATTTTATAAACCTAACTATTGTTGAAAAAACAAGTTATGATTTATAAAATAGATCAATTTATTACTTAACATCAAAATCAATCATCAATGGAAGATGATCTGAAAAATGATAATTAAGTATTTTATAATTTCTAACATTAATCTCCCTAGAGGTTAAAATATAATCCAATCTTCTATAAGGAGACCAACTAGGCTCTGTTAATAGGATATCTTCACTGTCTAATTTAATTTTATCATTTAAATGAGTTTTATTCAAAAGTTTTTTTATTTCCTTCTCCCCCTTAAAAGTATTAAAATCACCCATTAAAATAACAGGATTTTTTATCCCATTGATGATTTTAATTAATTCATCAATTTGTTCTTTTCTAGTGTTACTTCCAAGAGCAAGATGGCAAATAAGCAAAGTTATTTTTTTAGGGCAATTGACACTTGCTTCAATAACCATTCTTTTTGTTCCTTCATGAAGAACATGATATTTAACATCATGAAACTTGTATTTAGAAATAACTCCATTAGCCTGCTTATCTAAAATAGGAACATAATAAAACAAACTCAACCAACCATTAATAGGATATTTTATTTTTTCAATAAAATTCCTAAGCCCTGTTTTTTTAGCAATATACTTAACCTCATCCCTACCCCTACTTCTAATAGAACCAGTATCAATCTCAACAAGTGCAATAATATCTGCCTTTAATTTATTTAAAGCCTTGATTATCTTCCAATCAAGATGCTTTGGAGGAAAAAATATCTTCCAGAAATAAAGATATTCATACCATCGTCCTTCAATACCTTCACAGTATTCAATATTATAACAAACCAGTCTAGTCATCCTTTTTATCTCCTGTTTTCTCCGAAGTCTTTTATAAGAGCTCTCACCATTTTTATTCATATCCAATAATAAGGAACCTATTCCATTTAAATAGGTTTTGAAAGAGTTTGATTAAACCGCAGAATAATGCTAATCATTAATTAATTAGTTATTCATATTAAAAATAGATAAAATTAAAAGCATAAAAAAACAAATATAATAATGAAAGAACAATTTCAAATAATATCAAAGCCAAGAGAACTCTATGATGAAATGATCAAAGACATTCTTAATGCAAAAAAACAAATATTCTTAGAAACCTATATTTATGAAGATGACCAAGTTGGAGTTCGTTTCAGAGAAGCACTTTTAAAAAAAGCAAAGCAAGGAGTAAAAATAAAACTACTCCTTGATGCATGGGGTTCAAGTGTAAAAAAACATTATTTTGAAGAATTAATAGCGAATGGAGCAGAAGTAAAGCTTTTCAGAGAAATAAAATATCTAATAAGAATATTCTCAAAAAACCATGAAAGAAGTCATAGAAAGTTATTGATAATAGATAATAATATTGTCTATGTAGGCTCTGCAAACATAACCTATAGATACATTGATTCAAGGGAGCTTGTTATAAGATTAATAGGGGATATTACAAATTCATTTATTAAATCCTTTCAAAGAGTTTGGAACAATCATTCAGATCATATAACTCATAAAAAATTAAAATCAATATTTCATGAAGAATTTGAAATAATCAATGACATTCCTTCTTATTATTGGAGAATAACAGAAAGTAAATATGTTAAATTAATAAAAAACGCAAAAAAATCAATCCTAATCGAAACACCCTATTTTATCCCATCAACAAGAATAAGAAAAGTTCTAGGTAAAGCAGTAAAAAGAGGAGTAAAAGTAAATATAATAATCCCATATAATTCCAATGTAGCAGTAGTAGATACATTGAGAAACAGATATCTTGGAAACCTGTATAAAAATGGAATAAAACTTTTTTATTATAAACCAACTTTGCTTCATTCAAAATTAATGATAGTTGATGATGATTTTTTCCTCCTCGGTTCATCTAATCTAGATTATCGTAGCCTATTATATTTATATGAAATAAACTTCCTAGGAAAAGATAAAAGAATAATAAAATCATTAAAAGAATATTTTAATGAAACAATAAAAGGTACAATTCCCTTTGACTATGGTGAATGGAGAAAAAGATCTTCATTTAAAAGAATACTTGAAATGATTTTATACAGGGTTCGACATTATTTATGACACAATTCATAATACTAAATAATCATATTTCCACATCAGTATCAATGACCAATATCTTCTCATCTTCATCATTATACATTACCAATACTCATCTACCCAACATATTTTTACATTAGCGAATAATCCAATATTTATCCATGCAAACAAATATAAACAAAATTAAACTATAAAACCTATGAATAGAAAAACAGAGGCATTTAAAAAAGATAATTTGATAATTTTGGCAGCCTTATTGATAATATTCCTAATAACAATTTTATTATACCTAATAAATTCATTTTCAGACACAATTCCCCAAACAAATAGTAAGGACAATGCAATCGCAGAAAACACAGTAACGAGAATAATAGACGGAGATACATTTGAAATGTCAAATGGAAAAATCATAAGATTACTATGCATTGACACCCCTGAAAAAAACCAACCAAAATATGAAGAAGCAAAACAGTTTCTATCTGATTTAATACTAAATAAAGAAGTAAGAATGGAAAAGGGTATTTCTGACAAAGACAAATATGGAAGATTACTAAGATATGTTTATGTGGCTAAAGAAAATATTCCTTCTCCTTGTGCAATCAAAGACACAATAGAAAATACTCCACGCACTTTATCAGATGAAGTTTGTATTACAATTGGAACTCCTGAAGACATATTTGTTAACAAAGAAATAATAGATAATAATTATTCCTATCTTTTCATTTATGGAAATGAAACATGTAATGAATTAAAAGATTCTTAATCTATTAAATCAACATATTTTATACAAAACAATAGTAAAAGCATACTTTTCTAATCCTAATCTGCTCACAAACCCATCATTTACACATTACTTATTATTATTATTATTTCAAATTAAAACCTTTAAATATTCTCATTAATCCTAATTAATATGAAGAAACCAAAAGCACTTATCCTTTTTTCAGGAGGACTTGACAGCAGGCTTGCAGTAAAACTTATGCAAGACCAAGACATTGAAATAGAGACAATTTTTTTCAAGCTTCCATTTGGGGGAGGATGTTGCAATAATTTTGAATGTGTACTTAATTATGCTCAAATGCAAGGAGTTAAATTAAATGTTATTGATTGTACAAAATCCCCTTATTTTGAAAAATATCTGGATGTTATAACAAATCCAAAATTTGGCACAGGAACATCGATAAATCCATGTAAAGACTGTAAAATTTTCATGTTTAAAATATCAAAAGAATTCATGAAAAAAATAAAAGCAGATTTTATTGTAACAGGCGAAGTCATTGGCCAGCGTCCAATGTCCCAATTAAAAAGATACCTTGCACTAACTGAAAAAGAATCAGGTTTAGAAGGACTAATTCTCCGCCCACTCTCAGCAAAACTTCTTCCAGAAACAATTCCAGAAAAACAAGGCTTAGTGGATAGAAATAAACTATTAGCAATAGAAGGAAGACATAGAAAAGCACAAATAACTCTGGCAAAAAAATACAATATAAAATATCCACTTCCAACAGGCGGCTGTCTCTTATGTGAAAAATCATATGCACCAAAACTAAAAGACCTATTAAATAAAAACAACGGCATAAAACATGAAGATATTCAACTCCTATCCCTAGGAAGACATTTTAGAAAAAGTGGAAAAATAATAATTGGAAAAAATGAATCTCAGAACAATCAATTAATAGAATTAAATAAAATTCTTAACCATAATATTCTAATAAAAAAGGATTCACCAGGTCCAACAATAATATTTGAAAACATTAAAGATAAAGATCTTGCAAATAAAATGCAAGAAGTTTTCTCAACAAATAACCTAGAATCAAGAAAACAATTTGATAAATATAAGATTAATCAAGGTTTTGCTTTTTGCCCATAGGATCTTCCAAGATGACCCACAGCATCCATGGGATTAACACCATCAGCCAAAACATCATGCAATGATCTTTCAGTTAAATCCATGCAAGGCCCTCTCATTGAAACATAACTAACACTTCCTTGAGCATGTGCTCTTGATTCAGCATAGGCCAAAGCAGCCTCAATCTCAACTTCTTCATGAACATCAGTTGGAATAGGAACAAACTTAGGCCTACCAACAATAATTGAAGTTCCATCCTCATAATCTTTTAATGCTGCTTCAACAGGTGATAATCTTCTTAGCATTTTTATTCCAATAAAAATACCTTTTTAAATATTTCTATAAAGAACAGTATCTCCGATTAACTGATTATTTTTGGGAAATATAATTTCTTTATAGTTTGAATTTGCATATTTTGCTTAAGCAAAATATGTTGTCTTTCATATC
>JAGVWZ010000004.1 GCA_018304045.1 Candidatus Pacearchaeota archaeon
AGCTAAAACTTTTAGATAAAACAAAAGATTTAATAAATTTACAGACGATAAAATGTTATGAGGATAGTTTATTCATATCACGCAAAAAAGAGATTAAAAGAAAGAGAAATCAGCGAAGAAACAGTCAGAGATATCATTGAACTTCCAGAATATACCATAAAAAGAGGTGAGGAAATAGAAGCCTACAAAAAAGTTAATAGTCAAATGACAAAAATAGTATATGTAAACAAAGAAAAATATATAAAGGTAATAACTTTGTATCCACTAAAATGAAAATTGATTTAGATACTGATGCAGATGCTGCTTATATTTATCTTGAAGATAAAATAGAAGATGGGGGGGTAGCCAGAACAATAGAAGTCAATCATAATTTTATAATAGATTTTGATAAAGAAGGGAGACCGCTTGGAATTGAAATTTTAAATGCAAGTAAAAATCTTTCCCCTGAATTATTAAAATCTGCATGTATTTTAGAATAAAATTTTCAGCTAAAACTTCCTGCTTTTTCTTAAAACTTCCTGCATGCATAAAGTAGTGTATAAAAATAATGAAATTAAAGAATTAACACTACAAAATTAATTGTCCAGAGTCCAAATTAATTTTTAATATATTTTGGTAATGTCAATGTCTGATAAGTTTGGGGATGAGAGCAAGAGATTAACAAATCACCATAAAATATAAAAATAGATTATTGGTTAAAAGTGAATGACCCAAGAAATATTTAGATCCTATGAGGGTACAAGGATTTATGGAAGCTTTCATGAATATTTAGGAATTTTAATGGGTACTGGTGCAGCATTTTATTTTGTTAATGGAAATAAGACTTTAGCATCACTTGCAGCAGCAGGGGGATTAGTAAGCTTTCTAGTTGGAAGAGAAATTAATTCTCATGCTAATCAAGAAATTTTAGAACAAACCCTAAAACCAAATAATTTAGAAAAAATGTCAAACTCCCCAGAAAATTCTTCCATTCCTTCCCCAACCCAAACTCCACAACATCAATAAATACCCCTCATTTTAGCCCTAAAAAAGCTCCATTATTTTCAATACCTATTTATAGCGGACGGAGTTCGCACAAGATATAATATCTGTAGTTCGCATATTCTATGTGCGAACTACTTTAAAATTACTATAAAGTTTTATAAAACTTCAAAGTTTATATTTCTTATGATTTTTGATAAATGTTCTAATTGTGGAAAAGAATGTAAAAAACATGCTAAAGGTATGTGCACAACTTGTTATAAAAAGTTAGTCTGGAAACCAAAAATTAAAAATTGTCCAAGATGTAAGCGAGACCTACCCCTCCATGCAAAAGGATTGTGTAATGGATGTTATAACTCAGTTTATCATTTAGAAAATGCTAAATATCATAATTATAGAAAATATCATAATATTGATCCTTTACTTTATAGGCAGATAACAAAATTCTGTTTAATCTGCGGATTTGATAAAGTTGTTGACTTGCATCACTTAGATAAGAATAAAAAGAATAATTCAGAAAGAAATATGATTGGTTTGTGCCCTAATCATCATAAAATGCTCCATACATTAAAATATAGGGATGAAATTATGAATCAGATTAAAGAAAAACTAAATAATAAGTAATTTTTAACCCTTTAACAACTACTCAAAATCAAAAAAACGGAATTTTTCCAAAATACAAAAGTGCTCCAGAAAGAATTAATACGACAACACCAACAATAAAAAGAATTGTTCTTATTGTTTCCATAAACCATCCAACAATAAATAAAATTACAGAAACTATAATAAGTCCGATTCCAGCCCACATTCCTAAAGAAATATCTATCATAATAAAAATAAATAATTAATGCTTAAATATCTTTCTAAATAAAAACTATAGCCCCCTTATTTCCTATGTATGAATAATGATTCATGTAATAACTTTTAAGCGAAAGCAACAAGTTTTTGCTAAGGTAAATTAACGATTTGTAATACCTAAAGAAGACATATTTTTTATATAAGTAGTGCCTATATCAATAATCTCTACTCCATTTAAGGAAAGTATAAACTACAAGCATGAATGCCATTATAAATGAGCTTCTAACTCCAAGAGTCCGAAGCAGATCAATATGCTTGTTTTTTCCGACGATGTAAGCTCCAATTCCAACAATAAAAAGTAAAATAAAAAGAAGCTCAATTAAAATTGATTCCATAGGTTATATGTGTAATTATCCTATGCTTTTTTGGTTTTTAAACCTTGCCCCCGAATAAGAACTTTTAAGCAAAAACAACAAGTTTCTGCATTTAAAAACCTTGGTTTTTAACAGAAAAATCCCATTTTAGCGACGATAAAATCTATTGGGTTGAGCCATCAAGCCCAGTTAGATAAGCCCTTCTATTCTCTAAATCAATAGCAGGCCCATGGATTCCAAATTCTTTAAAATGATCTCCCATGATTCTTTTTTCAATAGTATGTAATTTTCTATGAGAGTCTACAACAGCTGTATAAAGTCCCTTTCTTGCATCTACAGGTTGGCCCTCTGACTCATGGAAGTTATGCAAATCAATATAGTGAACTGCTTCATAGTAAGCAAACTTATCTTCCTGACTAAGGGGCTCTCTTTGAGCTATTTTGCCATGTATATTTTCAATTATTTTTTTGTATTGTTTTAAAATTTCCATTTTATATGGTTCTAATTATCTAAATAAACTTTAGAAGTAAAAACAAATAATTTTTAGGACTTTTAAATCTTTCGAATTGATTTTTAAAATTAAATTTATTCAGACTCTTTATCTTTTGCAGCTTCACATTCAGGACACTTCAAAGTGTACCCTTCAGAATTTTTATCAACCTGCATATACTCTAAACACTTTTCACAAACATGCCTTGGAACCACTTTTTTACTAACCTTCTTTTTTTGAATTAAACTAAATTAAATATTTTTACTTTATAAATTTTTTGTTAAATATTTTTATAAATATTTTTTTAATTTATTGTAAATATTTATAAACGAGTTCGCACATTCTATTTTATGAAACAAAAAAAAGAAGTGAAATCAATAGTTTTTGATCTTGGAGGAGTTGTAGTTCCTGATAGAAGTAAATTGATTGAATCAAGAATAGCAGATAAATTAAGTATAAGTAAATCCCTGATACATAGATTAAAAATCTCCTTTGATGGGCAATTGAGCAAAGGAAAAAAAAGCTTGACAGATTTTTTTTCTGAATTGATTTTAAAGATAAATTCACAAATATCAAAAGAAGATTTATTAGCATTTTACTTAAATATTTATGAAAAGACTTCATCAAAACAGAATAAAAAAATAGTTGATTTGATTAAGAGATTGAAAAAACACCATAATGTTTCATGCATTACTAATACTGAAATAGAAATTGCAAGGTTTAATGAAAAGGCAGGATTATTCAATAATTTTCATAATTCATTTATTTCTTGCAAGCTAGGTATGAAAAAACCCGATAAAGCAATTTTTGAATATACTTTAAAAATTTTAGGTCTTGAGCCACAAGAGATTATTTTTATTGATGATAAAGAAGAATTTCTTCATACTCCAAAAAAACTAGGCCTAAATACAATTCTTTTCAAAAATAATAATCAATTAATAAAAGATCTAAAAAAATTAGGAGTAAAAATATTATGAACTCTGAACAATTCCTAAAACAACTTGAAACAGAAATAAAAATATCAAAACTTTCCCCATATACTCTTAGAAATTATGTTGCATTTAATAAACAGTTATTATTGCACTCTGGCAAAGAGCCAACTTCTATTGAACAGCAAGACATAAAATATTTTTTAGCTGATAAAATGACAAACAGGGCAGGAATATCGACGATATTATTCTTAGCATCAATAAAATTTGCTTACACTACTTTACTTGGAAAAGATCCAACATCAGGAATAAAACGCCCAAAAACAGAAAAGAAAATTCCAGAAGTTTTAACAAAAGAAGAGGTAATAAAATTAATTAATTCAGCGTCGACAAAAAAGAGCAAATTAATTATTCAACTTCTTTATTCTTCAGGACTAAGAGTTTCAGAATTAGTTAATTTAAAAAAACAAGACATTGATTTCAATGAAAATACAGGTTGGGTAAGAGCAGGAAAAGGAAAAAAAGACAGAATGTTTTTTATTTCAAAAAAACTTTCAAAACAATTGGAAAAGTTTGCAGATAAACACAAGGATTGGAATTATATTTTTTCTGAAAAATCTTCTTTATCGACGAGAAATATTCAAAAAATAATCCAAAAAGCAGCATTTAAAGCAGGAATAAATAAACATGTTCATCCTCATACCCTTCGACATTCTTGTGCTACACATCTTATGGACGCAGGAGTAGATATAAGAAAAATACAGCAAATTTTAGGTCATGCAAGTATCTCAACTACCCAAATTTATACTCATATCTCAAATGAGCAATTAAAATCAATTAAAAATCCCCTGGATGAATTGTAGCATCTATCAATCAGGGGATTACTTTAAATCAAATTTAACGAAGATTTCAGCAGAATCTAAATTAGGGTTTTGTAATTTTTCATATGCTTTTGAAATTTGGGCTAATGTTTCTCCTAAAGTAGGATCTTCTTTTGAAAAATCGATCTTTATAGGAGTGCATAAAAATCCTTTAACTAATCTAACTTTTCCATCAAGCTTAACCTCCATCCCTCTTTCAATAGCTAAACCCCCCTCATATCTTCCTGTATAAAAACTCATATCATAATCAAGACTTTTACAAAGATTCTTGAAATGAGTTCTAAAAGCTGCTGCTGAACAGCTAAAATCAAAACTATCTGGATCAATAAATAAAAGTCCCGGGCTGCTTTCTTCAAGATATTTAAAATCTGCTGTTGGACCTGTATAACTGATCTCTCCAGTAACAGGATATTTTAAAAAAGAATAAATCTCACACAGTGTAGATTTAGATGTAGTTGGAGTTTTGCTTTCTCTATCCCAAGCAACATTTGGGTCTTGAACGGCACAATAATAGGGATAAACAAATCTTTGCTCATATGGATAAGAAACTTCTTTCCCAACAATTTTTCTTACTCGGACATTTGCTTTCATCCGTCTATTACTTAAAAAGGAATTTCTTGAATTATTCTCTCCAATACTTTTTGATTATCAAATTGAGGCATAAAGAGGACATTGAAAAATACTTTTTAAAGATTATTATATATTTATATATCCAAACATTATTCTTAAAGTTAAGATTCATGAACTGTAAATAAATTTATATATTCAATTAATTTTCAAACATCATGGTTAAAAAAAAGAGCAATAAGAAAACACTGTTTACAAGAAGATTAGGCATCTATATGATGATCATTGGAGTTGCTATGCAATTCTTAAACATCATAACCCATGGCTATTGGGAAATAGATATTGATATATTGGGGGTACTTATTTTTATTGTTGGATTAATAATAACAATAGTCAAATGGAATAAATAACATGACAAATCAAAAAGAAGTATACAAATGCAATGTTTGTGGAAACATTATAGAAGTTATTCATGCATCAACAGGAACTCTTGTTTGCTGCGGACAATCAATACAACTTCTACATGAAAACACTGTTGATGCAAGTCTTGAAAAACATGTTCCAATTATTGAACATAAAGATGGAAAAATTATAGTCAAAGTAGGTAGTGTAGAACATCCAATGCTACCAGAACATTATATTGAATTCATAGAATTAATAGCAGACAGTATTTCCTATAAAAAATTCTTAAAACCTGGTGAAAAACCAGAAGCAGAATTTTGCATTTCAGCAAAACACATTACTGCAAGAGAATATTGTAATCTCCATGGCTTATGGAAGAATAAGTAATCTTATTCAGAACTTTCTTTTCCACTAAAAATTCCTTTAAAAAAATTCCCAATACCATCAAATACATTTCCAATAGCTTCTCCAACATTAGCTACAAAACCCTCTTGTCCAACACCAGGCCCTGTTCCAGGTTCATCCCCAAATTCAGCACTAGCATCTTTACATTCCACATTGACAATACAATCATAACCTTCCCCAGAATCTCCCATAACAGGTTCACCATAGCAATGTTCACATGTTTGACATTCTTTTTTCTTTGTTTCTAATTTTATTTCATCAAGACAAGGACCTTCATATAAATGTTCACAACTTTCAGCACATTTTTGACAAATTTTATTACCCTTTTCCCCACCTTCGCCTGCTTGGCAAATTAATCCAGGACTTTCAGCATTTACACAATCTCTTATGCATTGTTCTTCTTTAGTTTTTGCTTCAGGTTCTTTAATCATTCCGCATTCTTTATCACACACAGCCTTGTTTTTTTCTTGACAAGCAAAATCATATTGAGTACATCCTTTCATAGCACATGTTTCAACACATTTTTCCTCTGAAGTCTGTTCTGGTTTTACCAGATTACAACTAGTCTGGCACTCTTGTTGATTCCCAGTGCATCCAACACCAGGAGAAGAACATTTCATACAAGCCATCATACAACTTTGTTCTTCTGCACTTGGCCCAAAACTAGGCATTCCAGTATTTGGAACTTGCCCCCCAGGATTTCCAATAACATTTCCAGTAAATTTATTAAAGAAGAAAGAACCTAAAAATAGCAAAATGAGGATAATAATCAATAAGACATAATTATTAAAATATTTTTTAACGCCCTTTTTCATAAATATTAGAGGATTTTATTATTTAAATAAATAACTATTCCTCAAATTAGTATACAAATAATTTTAAAGTATTATTCTAAATTTGTTTATGGACAAGAGCTATATTCCTGCATTTACCCATGGAAAAACAAATCCGGTACAAGACGTAAGTTTACTACTCCAAGCTTACTTTAGAGAATGGAATTTAGAGATTTGTAGGGATCATAGAATGTATTATTCTGCAATTTTACAAAATACAAACTATCAGATTAGAAAAGCAAGAATTATCCTTAATCCAAGAAATTTAAAGGGAAGTTATGAAGAAAGAAAAAAAGAAGTCTTCATAAGTTTATTTCATGAGGTTTTGCATATTGACCCTGATTTTGATCCAAAGAAATTATTGGATATTGCTCAACAAATGAAAGTAGATTTAGGAAATGAGAGATGCAATAAAGTATTTCAATTTTTAGTAGGAAGATTTGCAAGTACTTGGTATATAGAAGAATACTTGGATGAATGTGCAGAAAAAGTTTATGATGATAAAGAAAACAATGGAGCTTGGATAGAGGAATTATATAAAAGATTTAATCTAGAAAGAATTGTTAATTGGAAAGCAGACACTCAACAAAGAGAATTTAATTTTATGAACTATTAAAAAAAGAAAACAAAAAATCAATCAATTTCCACCACATATTTTCCCTTTTTATTTTCCCAGTCAATTTCTTTTTTCCATTTTGCTTGAGGATATCTTTTCATAATATTCTCAACAACTTTCCAGGACTTTTCAAGTCCAATATGGGTTCCACCAATAAGGCAAAAAGAGAGTTCTAATATCATTTTCTATTTTCCTCCTTATAGATAGAAACTTAGTTCTTTTCTTACCCAAGTTTCTTTTCTTTCTAAGAAAAGAAAGCTGTTTTGTTTAAATATAAAACTATATATTAAAACATATATTTTAGTTTAATCATATTTATAAATCAAAAATCTAAAAAGTGACAACAAGTAATTTTTTAGGAGTAGCAGTCTTAATTCCATTTTGCCAGTATTAAACTAGCTCCAGAAACAATTAAACATATTGAAGAAAATAAGAATAAAAACAAACAAGGAGGATTATTTGGTTGTAAACAATATCCTCTGCATAGAGAATTACATATATTGCTTGTTGAGATGCTTAACAATACACCTAATAAAACAATAATTAATCCAATCTCCTCTCTTTTCATTAATAATTTAATTTTTTCGAGTTATTAAATATATCTTATAATATACTTTTAATAGTTTAAATGTTTAAATAGAGATTTTATTTTTTAATATAATGGGAAGAAAAAGAGGGGGTAATGGAAATGGGGTTGATGATGAAAGTTGCCTAGAACTTCACACAAAAACCGCAAAAATTCCAGTATTTTGTGATGCAGGAGGAAAATTTCTATGTTATTGTAGTTATGATGGACATCCAGGAACTTCTCTAACTCCCAATATTTGTGAAGATAGGAGATGTGAATATTATCATAAATTTTATCTTGATGGAAATGGATATTTTCCAAAAAGAGATAGACCTAAACCCTCTAAAATGGAGAAACATCGGCCTTTCACAGGAAATAATCATTAATCTAGTATAGAAACCCTTTAATACTTCTTTTCTTAAATATAAAATACTAAAATGGTGATATATTCTCATTCCCGTCTTTCAACCTATGAACAATGTAAATTAAAATTCAAATTTAGGTATATTGACAAACTTCAACCAGAAATAGAACATACAATAGAAGGATTTTTAGGGGGAATTGTTCATGAGTCATTGGAGTGGTTGTATAATCAAGTAATAAACAAAAATATTCCATCTCTTGAGCAATTAATAGAATATTATGCAATACATTGGAATAAGCATTATAACTCTGAAATAAAAATAGTAAACACAGAACTAACTCCTGAATTTTATTTTGATAAGGGAATTAAATTTCTAATAGACTACTATGTAAAAAATCAGCCATTTTCAGAGAATACAATAGCCATAGAGCATCAAATTGTTTTAGATTTAGATGATTCTGGCAAATATCAATTGCAAGGTTTTATTGATAGGTTAGTTCATAACAAAGAAACAAATATTTTTGAAATTCATGACTATAAAACAGGAGCAATGAAAACCCAAGAAGATTTGGATAAAGATAGGCAACTTGCATTATATTCCTTAGGTGTAAGAAAACTATTTCCCGAAACAAAAGATGTTTATTTAATTTGGCATTATCTTGATTTTAATGAAAAAAAACAATCAACAAGAACAATAGAGCAATTAGAACAACTAAAACAAGATGTAATTCAACTAATAACTCAAATAGAATCTGAAAAAGAATTTAATGCAAATCCCGGGATTTTATGCAGATGGTGCGAATTTAGAAAATACTGTCCACACAAAACCCCCTAACAACGAAAAGTTTAATAATGAAAATTCATTAAACAATCCATGGATTCAAAAAAAATAAAGAGGTTTGCACTTTCATCTTTTTTAATATCACTACTTTCTCTAGCATTATTGTTACTAGGATTTTTTCTAAGAAACCTTTCTCTAGGATCAGAAAACTCTCTTTCTTCATTCATATTAATATTTAGTGTATTAACCATACTTATTTCCATATTTATTCTGCCAGTAATAAGTTTGATAATTTCTATAATAAGTTTATTTATATTAGACAAAATAAATTCTAGAAATAAATTATATTCTTATCTTGGGCTCATAATATCCTTCATAGTACTTTTAATAGGATTAATATTTATGTTTTATGTATATTTAATCAGCCCATCAACATTTTTATTTAAGTTTAATTAGATTTTTAAAAATAATACAAATCCTTATAAATTCTTATTTCAATCTATGATTCTAAAGGGTGAAACATGTGGTCCTTATTTGAAAATGAAAAAGAACTAAAACCTCTGGTTTTTTCCAATGGCAAATCTCAACTAGATGTAGTTAAAGAAGTTATTGCAGCAGCAGAAAGTGGTAATAAAATAATCTTCATAAAAGGAATGTGTGGCACAGGAAAATCAGCAATTGCATTAAATCTAGCAAGACATTTTGGAAAAACCTCCATAGTAGTGCCTATAAAATCGCTTCAAGAACAATATTCAAAAGATTATTCAGGAGATAAATATATTCTCAAAAAAAATTCTTTTAATCCAGTTGAATGTGATTCAATTAAGCAGTGCGAGCTCATTAATAAAAAGCAATTAGATTTAAGGAATGAAAATAAACTAAAAATATATTCAATAGTTGGAAGACAAAATTTTAAATGCAGATTTTTAGAAGAAAACCCAATTGACATTGAAAAGATAGAAGAAAAAAATGCAAAATTGACAGACCTTTTTAATAATTACTCTAATTCATATTCTAAACCAATCAGTCAAAAAGATGAATTCTCATGCGACAATAGGTTTCTTCCATGTAAAATAGAAATAAAGGAAAAAAATATTGGGAAAATAAAACAATACATAAAGAAAAATCCATTGGTTAAAATGTCAGATTTTGATTCAGTACATGATATCAAAAGAATGACAATAGCACCAATATGTCCCTATTGGTCTCCAATTGTTTATGATAAATTTGAAATAGGAAGATTCAAGGATGCTAAAAAAATAAAATATCCTGGTTTAAATAGAAAAGATTTTGTTATTTATCAAAGAAAATCAGGTTGCCCTTATTATGAACAATATAATGCCTATGCCGAAGCAGATGTTCTAATATTTAATTCATTAAAATACCAAATAGAGACACTAATGGACAGAAAGCCATTGACTGAAATAGAAATAATTGATGAATGTGATGAGTTCTTAGACAGCTTTTCAAATCAAGAGCAGATTAACATAAACAGACTACTGTTCCATCTAACAAGCTTTCGCACAAAAGACCTAGAATTAAAAAAAGTAGCAGAAGAATTAATTGATACCTGCAATGCCATAAAATCTTTTGATAAATATCAAAATGAAGACATTCTTCCAATAAAAAATACATTAATAGAACAACTCCTAGAGACAATACTTCATAATCAGTCAATGCTAGATGAAATAGATGAAGAAGAAAATAGTTATATCAATCATTTAGATAAAGTAGCTAAGATATTCTCAGAATTCTTAGAAGAAACATTTTTTTCAGTAGAACAAAGAGATAATGATGTAATCATTAATTTAGTGACAACAAACCTTGAAAAAAGATTAAAGGAAATAATAGACAAAAATAAGATAGTTGTTATGATGTCTGGCACACTACATTCTGAAAATGTTCTAAAAACAATTTTTGGTATTGACAACTTTAAGACAATTGAAGCAGAAGTTAACACTCAAGGAGAATTAATAGTAACTAAACATGGCTATGAACTTGACTGTTCCTATGCTGCATTTCAATCAGGAAAAACAACAAGGGAAAAATATCTAAAAGCACTTTCTCAATGTGTTTTAATTGCAAGAAAACCAACCCTAGTAAATATTACTTCTTTTGCAGATCTTCCAAAAGAATTTGAAAAAGCCAAATATGAAATAGATAATCTTCCAAGCCAAGAACAAATACTAGAAGAGCAAAAAAATGACCCTCTTGGAAAAAGAGTTCATCATTTCAAAAATAAAAAAACAGACATTTTATTCACAACCAAATGCAACAGAGGAATTGACTTTCCAGGAGATATGTGCAACAGCATAATAATCACAAGATTTCCCTATCCCAATGTATCTGATATTTTCTGGAAGATTCTTAGAAAAAACAAACCCTCTCACTACAACTCATTTTATATGGACAAGTCCAGAAGAGAACTTCTTCAAAGAATTTATCGAGGTTTGAGAAGTAAAACAGATAGACTTGAACTTCTTAGTCCGGATGTTAGGGTGATGGACTTTGATTTTAATAAGCAAAATAAATAAATAACTAGTTGAAGAAGAAATATTTAAATTTAAGGTGATTAGTACAATTCCGCACTAAACTGCCTCCTTACAATACATATATCAATCAACAATTTAAATACATTATTGTTTCTATTATTAAATCTAAATTC
>JAGVWZ010000005.1 GCA_018304045.1 Candidatus Pacearchaeota archaeon
AATCCTGTTTTTCATCCTGAATATGGTGTTGTTTCTGGAAATTCTCCACAGATAATTTCTCAAATAAGGGCAATGTTTGATTCAAGCACATCTGGAACTATTTTATTATTAATAGTTGCTGCAGTTGTTACTTGGGTTTTGGTTAGAAAGGGAAAGAGTTAAATGGATTTTAAAACCTATCCTATTAAAAGATGTTTCTTTTAATTTTATCTTGTTATGTAATATCAATAATGAATGTAAAATAAAGAGATTAAGAGATAATTTGTTATTCAGATATGCTGCTTGAATTATATATAAAATGCTAATATTAATATGTAATTGTAATATTGAGTAAGAATCTTTTCTTGATTCATGGTTTATAAGTTTTGCAGAATTAATTACTTCATTATTAGTGTAAAAATTGATTATTCATCTCAGAAAACTTTCAAAATCATCTTTGGATCTTTTGACTGGTTTTTCTTGATGTTTTTCTGGTTGTCTTTCTTGTGGGTGGTGTGAACTAGGTTTTAGTGAACTAGGTTTTATTGATTCGCTAATTTCTCTTAGTTCCCTTATATTATCTGTTAGTGGGTCTATTATTTTTGAGAAAGTGTTTTGTGTGGCTTGCATTTCTCTAGATATTGAATGAATATCATTCCCATATTCACCTAGTTTTCTTAAAATTGAAATTTGTAATTCTCCAATTATATTTTCTAATTTGTCCAATCTCTTTTTTATTTCATCTAACTCAATGAAAGTATTTTCTTTAAATCTTGTAAAAGAGATTATTTCTTTTTTTAGAGATTCTGTTTTTTCTTCTATGGCTTGTTCAATCATTTCATTTACTGTTTCAATATCAAATGGTTGTGGGGATTGATATTCTTGATACATTGATTGAGCATTGTACTCTGGGAAATATTCCCTTGAAGGTGCTTGCATTTGTTCAGCTCCTTCTGGTGTTGGAGCTTCTTCTGAATATTCTTGAAAAGAGGATCTAGAATAATCTTGATCTCCTCTAAATTCTTGTGGTTGTTCTCCCATATTTTGCATTGATTCTGGATTTATTGCGTATTTTATTTTTGATTGTGAAAGTGATTCTTCAATATCTTTTGGAGGAATTCCTTCTTGCCTTAAAGACTGGACTATCTGATCTTCAGACATTCCTTGTTCTTTCATTTGCATTACCTTTTCTAATATGGCCATATTATAAGTTCATTTTATCTTTTATATCTTTTCATTTTTAAGTTTATTAAATTCTTGACTTAAAATCTTTTTTAAGTCATTTATTCTTACAAATTCTAATGGCTGGAATATCTTAAATTGTCTTTCAAGTATTGAAAATTCTTCTTTTCTTGCAAAATTTTCTAATTCATAAATCATTCTTTTATTTAATTGTTTAATGCTATTTAATTCTGAATTAAGCTCCCCTATTTTTTTTCTAAATTCCAAGTCTTTTTTTTCAAAATCTTCTTTTGTATATATGAGGTTATTTCCTATTAATAACAATCTATCTTTTAGAAGCCTTTGTTTTTCTTCTAATTCATTCAATCTTGTACCAAATTCTTGCAAGAGAGCACTTATTGTTGTTACAGATTCATCCATTTAATAATAGTTCACCTTTTATAATTTAATAATGATTAAGGGGTTTAAAAAATCTATCATTTTCAAGATAGATTTTATTCCGTTCAAAACCCTATATTTTGAAGTTATAAAATCTATCTTTTGGCTAAGATTTTATTCCATTCAAAATTGTAGGTTTTAAAGTTATAAAATCTATTACTCATGTGATATACATAAATTTTAATATACCATTTTTTATATTTAATTGAGGTTGATATGATATTTACATTAAATGATCCTTTATATAAAACATTTATAAAGAGAGAAGAGGGGCATGAAGTTATTTACATAAACTTTTTAGGAGATTATTCTGTTCCAAATGTTTCTGATTCAGGGGATGTCATGGATAAAATACTTGAATTTTTGATATTGTATCCTGGAATTTCTGGAATGGTGCTGGTTCAACAAAGAAATTATAATTATGGGCCTTCTGAAACATTTATTTTAAAAGAAATTGCAAATCTTTATGTTTATTTGACTAAACAGGAAAATATTACTTCTCCAAGCAAAATTTCAATTATGAATACAGGTTATCAGTCTCAGAGAATAGGGGATGTTACTTATCTGCTTAGATTGCTGAGAAGAGATCCTGTTGCTTGCTTTTTTGAGTTGGACAGATTTATAAAAAATGAACGGATAAATATTGAAAGCACTCCTGAAAATTTAAAACTAGACCAAGTTACTTATGTTAGAATTCTGGAAAAGTTTAGAACTCTTTTGAAAAACACACAAATGATAAAAGAATTGGAAAAATATTTTGGAGATTATGTTTTTGGAAAAAGGGAAATTTACTATAAACTATTTAGACCAGATATTGTCCCTAATTTTGCATTTACTAGGTTAGTTGCGACTTTGCCAAGTGATGCAGATATTGTTCAACAATATGAAATTGGAGATGAATATGATAAGTCAACTGTCACTATATTAAAAAGAAAAGAAGATGCAAAATATCTTTATCATTTAATGCCTCCTGAATATGTTTTAAGTGATGAGCAGCAATTGTTATTAAATAAATTAAAAGAACAATATGGAAGAGTGAGTCCTGAAAGTGAGCAGTTTATAGGAGATTATGAAAGAGCAAGACAGGCTTTTTTTAATGTTGCTAAGGGAAGAATTCCTGAACTTGCAGAAGAATTTTCAAAAAATGGAAGGCCAATTAGTTTAAGTTATGAAGATGTTAATAAATTAGCTGCAATTTCTGTAAGAGCCACTATTGGTTTTGGTTTGATGGAGGTTTTGCTTTTGGATAAAAATATTCAGGATATTGTTTTAAATTCTCCAATTTCTCTTAATCCTATATTTTTGAGGCATCAAGAATTCGATGAATGTATTACTAATATAATTCCTAGTAAGGAAGATGCTGATTCTTGGGCAACTAGATTTAGAATTAATTCTGGAAGACCTTTGGATGAAGCAAACCCTATACTTGATACTGATTTAAGCCTGGGAACCATAAGAGCAAGAATTGCAGTTATTCAACAGCCATTATCTCCAAATGGTTTGGCATATGCAATTAGAAGACATAGGGAAGATCCTTGGACATTACCTCTTTTTATTAAAAATAGGATGATAAATAGTTTTGCAGCTGGTTTATTTAGTTTTATGATTGATGGTTCAAGAACATTACTTATTGCTGGAACTAGAAGTTCTGGAAAAACTTCTCTTCTTGGAAGTTTAATGTTGGAAATAATGCCAAAATATAGAATTTTAGTTGTAGAAGATACATTAGAACTTCCTGTTGATGCTTTGAGAAAATTAAAATATGATATACAGAGGATGAAAGTTAGGAGCAGTTTTTCAGAAACTACTACTGAAAGAAGTGCTGATGAAGGTATAAGAACTAGTTTAAGATTAGGGGATAGTAGCTTGATTGTTGGAGAAGTAAGAAGTACTGAAGCAAAGGCATTGTATGAGGCAATGAGAGTTGGTGCTTTGGCAAATGTTGTTGCAGGAACAATTCACGGAGCTTCACCTTATGGTGTTTTTGACAGGGTTTGCAATGATTTAGGGGTTCCTGTTACTAGTTTTAAAGCTACTGATTGTATTATTGTTTCAAATCCAATTAAAACTCCTGATGGAATGAAATCTGTAAAAAGAGTTTTGCAATTAACAGAAGTTAGGAAACATTGGACAAAAGATCCTGAAGAAGAAAATGGTTTTATTAATTTATTGAAGTATAATATTGAGAAAGATGAATTAGAGCCGACTGAAGAATTAATTAATGGAGATTCAGAAATAATAAAAAGTATTGCATCTGGTGTTAAAGGATGGGCTGGGGATTGGGATGCTGTTTATGATAATATATTATTAAGAGCTAAAATTAAGCAAGAAGTTGTTGATGTTAGTATTAGGACTAATCTTCCTCAATTACTTGAAGCAAAATTTAATTCTTTGTCAAGTAATATGTTTCATCAGTTTTCAAAAGAAGTGCAGGAAGATATTGGTTTACCTGTTGGTGAAAAAGTTTTTACTCTTTGGCAGGATTGGTTAAAGGAACAGGTTAGGGGTGGGAGGATATAGTTTTTTATTGGTAATGTCTGTAGAATAAAATATGTAAGTAGAAATCAGATAATAATTGTTTAGGGGCTAATTAATATATACTATTTATCATAGAAATGATTATAAATAATTTTTACTTTTTATTAAAATGAATGAAAATTTTGTTCTATATGAAGATCCTCAAATAAGAGTTAGAGTTAATGAGAGAAGTCCTGAAGACCATTATTTAGATTTATTAGGTGGTGGAAAGGAAGAAAGAGAATATATTATTCCAAGGGGATGTTTAAGGGAGTTGGCAACAACTACTCGTGATAGATTTCCACTAAAAATTGATACTCTTAATTGGATAATGCTCAATGATGCTAATGAAAGGGGATTGACTGCAGATTCTATTGGATTTGCTTTAGCACAGGCATATATTGAATCTGAAAGAAGATACCAAGATGTTGCAAGTTCAATGAGGGCTGAACGAATTGCTCAGAATGAGTGATTTTTTCTTTTTAATATATCTATTAATTCTAGTTTTCTTGTAATTTGGCAAGATTTATAAATGTTATAACATTGTTATAACAATGGAAAATAGCATTATCAAGCCAATAATCAGAGTTGGAAACAGTGCAGGAGTAGTTTTGCCCCTGGAATGGTATGGGGGGAAGGCAAGAATTGAATTGATTCAGAAACCCCTTAATATTAAAGCAGATATACTGGATATTTTAAATGATTATATGGAGAATATCTTGGGTGTTTATTTAACTGGAAGTTATGCAAGAAAGGAACAAACTAATGATTCTGATGTTGATGTTCTTGTTGTAACTTCAGATATCAATAAGAAAATAAATAAGGGTAAATATGAAATTCTTATGATTTCCCTTGATGAATTAAAAAAAGCAAGGGACATTGTTATTCCAATTATCCCTATGTTAAAAGAAGCTGTTCCTATAATCAATAAAAAATTACTTGATGAACTTTTAGATTTTAATATTAAAAAGGAAAATTTAAAATGGCATTTGGAAACAACAAAATCTTCTCTTAAAATGATTAGAACTATTCTTAATATTGAGGAAGATAAAGTAGGTGGGAATGTAATTTACCCATTGATATTAAGGTTAAGAGAAGCTTATATCATTGATTGTTTATTAAAAAATCGTAAATATAGAAAAAAAGATTTTTTGGAAATGCTTAAAAGAAGAGGAATCTATGAATTATATAAAGGTTATGAGCTAGAAAAAAGAAGTAAAAAAGCAAAATTAGTTGATAGAAAAAAAGCAAAAGTTGTTTATCAACTTATTTTGAGCTATTTGAATGATTATGGAAAAAAAGAAGATAAAAAAATCAATTGAATCTCTTGAAAAACAAAAACAAGAGCATAGGGCAAAGATTGAAGATTATGCTGGAAAGAATTATGCTTTATTAGATTACAGAAAACAAAACAAAACAAATTTTATTTTCTGCCCCATAAACTCTTTTAATATTAAGAGTTTCTGGTATTGGGAAAAAGAAATTAATTCTTTTGATAATAAAATAAATGAATTAAAAAGAAGATTGGAGGAAAAGAGTTGATAAAATGGCTGTTGATGATGTTCTTAGGGCGTACTCTAGAGATATAAGGGCGAGCATGGGCTCTGATTTTACAGGACTTAGTGATAATATTATTTCTCAAGATTATCTTGATTTTAAAAGAGATACTCTTCCTGAACTTTCTATTTATGAAAAATGGGCAAGTGTTCTTGGAGGAGTTATAAATATGCATTTATCTTCAAAAGATGAATCTGCAATTAAAAAAGATCTTGAGAGAGCTCATTTGAATTTAGTTCCCTCTCAAGTTGCAGGACTTTCTATTGTTTCCTTTTTTTTGATAATGTTTCTTGGTGGTGGAATTTGTTTTGCATGGTGGTTTTTTACAGAAACATTTCCATATATACTTATGTTTCTTATTTTTGTTTCTTCTTTTTTTGTTGGATATTATGCATATTCAATGCCAGAAAGACTGGCTGTTAAATGGAGATTAAAAACAAGCAGTCAAATGGTTCCTGCTATTTTATACACGGTTATTTATATGAAACATACTAGTAATTTGGAAAGAGCAATTGGTTTTGTTTCAAAACATATTGAAGCTCCTTTGTCAACTGATTTTAAAAAAGTTTTATGGGATATTGAAAATGGAAAATATGCTTCAATTAAACAAAGTCTTGATGCTTATTTAGAATTTTGGAAAGATACTAATCCTGAGTTTGTTGAAAGCTTTCATTTAATTGAGAGTAGTTTATATGAACCTAGTGAAGTAAGAAGAATACAAATTTTGGAAAGAGCATTGAAAGTTATTTTAGATGAAGTTTATGAAAAAATGTTGAAATATTCTCATGAGATTAAAGCGCCTTTGACAAATATTTATATGTTAGGGATTGTTCTTCCTACTTTAGCTTTGGCATTACTTCCTATTGCATCTACTTTGCTTGGAGGAGTATTAACTTCTATACATATTTTTGTTTTGTTTAATATAATTGTTCCATTTTTTGTTTTTTATTTAACGGCCCAAGTAATGCTTAATCGTCCGGGTGGTTATGGTGAAACAGCTTATTTAGAAAAAAATCCAATGTATTATAAATATTCTTCAAGAAAGCCCTATGTTATTGCGTTTTTAATTACCTTCCCATTTTTAATCTTAGGTTTACTTCCGTTTATAATGCAGATTGATTATCTAACCTATAATGTGGACATGTTAAATTCTGATATTATAGATTCGCAGGCCTTATTTAATTTAAATAGTGATTATACCTATGGTGACTTAGGTTTAAGTTTTTTAGGAAAAAGTGAAAATTATTTTTTTGGGTTTTTATATGATAAAACTGGAAAACATCAAATTATTGGCGGGCCTTTTGGAACAGGTTCTCTTTTATTAGGTTTATTTTTTCCATTTGCAATTGCTTTATTTTTTGCAATTTCTTATTCTTTGAAAACAAAGGAATTGGTAAAAGCTAGAGAATCTACAAAAAAATTAGAAGCTGAATTTAATTCTTCTTTATTCACATTAGGAAATCGGATTGGTGATGGAATTCCTGCTGAAATTGCTTTTGCAAGAGTTGCTGAATCTTTAAAAGGACAGGTTACTGCTGATTTTTTTAGAACTGTTAATTCAAATATGCAAACTATGGGAATGAGTTTGGAAGATTCTATTTTTCATAGTTCAAGAGGAGCTATTGTTTATTTTCCATCAAATTTAATTGCAACTAGCATGAGGATATTAATAGAGAGTGTAAAAAAAGGATTAAATGTTGCTGCTCAAAGTTTAATGAGTATTTCTGAATATGTGAGAAATATTCAAAAAATAAATGAGAGATTAAGAGATTTGCTTGCAGAGGTTGTTAGTGATATGCAAAGTAATATGACTTTTTTAGCACCATTGCTTGCTGGAATAATTATTGGACTTGCTGCAATGATAACTTCTATATTAGCTCAGTTGAAAGGACTTGGTACTGCAGGTGGCGCAAGTGATCTTGCAATGGGTTTTGGTAATCTTAGTCAGATAATGGATATGTTTGATGTATATTCTATGATTCCACCTTATTTTATGCAAATTGCAATTGGAATATATATAATACAGATAATATTTATTTTAACAGGAACTCTTGTGACTATTGATGCTGGTGAAGATAGATTAAAACAAACAAGTAACATTGCTAAAAATTTAATAAGGGGTTTTATACTTTATTTAATTGTTGCATTTATATCGATTGCTTCTCTTTCTATTCTTGCAGAAGTTGCTCTTGGTGGATTAATGGGTTAGTATTAGAAGTAAGTTATAAGTAGTTTAAGGTTGATTATGATTTTTAAGAAAAATATTATTAGCTAATGTAAAATGAGTTAGTAATGCTTGTAATATATAATTATATTTTTTTGATTGATTTAATCTGATAAAAACTATATTTTCATTTTATAAATTCCTAATAAATATAATCACGATAATTTTATTAAGGGATTTTATCTCATATTTACATGAAAAGTAAGAGAGGTTTTGAACTTGCAATAAGTACATTAGTATTGTTAATATTAGGAATGGTTGTTTTAATAATGCTGATTGTTTTTATTACAATGGGAAGTAGTAATTTTTCAAATACTATTAAAAGTTATTTTTCCTATTCTAATGTAGATTCTGTTATTAATTCTTGTAATCTGTTTTCTCAGTCTAATTCTCAGTATAAATATTGTTGTGAAAAAAATAAAGTTAAATATTATTCAGACGGAGTTAAGGTAGAGGGAGATTTTTCTTGTAAAGATATGTTAAATATGAGTTTTGTCAATAATCTTGCTCAATTAAATTGTTTTAATGTGAACTGTTAGAATGAAAACTAAAAAAGCATTGATGATAACAGATTTTATTATTATTTTGTTATTGTTAGTTGGATTGTTGGTTCTAGTTGGAATTATTTATTTTGGGCTTAGTGGAAAACTTCCTAGTTTACTTGGCAGTATAAGAAATATGTTTAGGTTTGGAAACTAATATGAAAAAAATTGAACTGAAAAAAAATAGAAAAGGGGAAATGATTTGGGATGCTTTAATACCATTGTTATTGGGAATACTTGTTTTAGTTGGTGTTTATTATTTTTTCTTTTCAAATTATATTTGGGATTATGTAAGAAATCTTCCTGGTGGAAATAAAAATAATAACAAAGATTCACCTGTTCAAAATATTACTAAAGATGATAAAATACTTGCAGAATATTATAAAGTTGGAGTTATCCTGGATGCAAAATATATTAAATTTTGTACTAAAGGAGACTGTAATAATCTGGTTGATTCTAAATTATATCTTATTGGTGATGAAAGGCAAGGGACTATTTATGTTGATATTAATTGGGCTGTTGATAAGAAAATTGGAACTATGATTAATTCAAATGTTGTTATTGATAATGAAATCTTTAGTGGAAAAGGGGTTTATGGTAGTATTAAGGAAGATATTCCTCCTTATGCAGATATGAGAAATTTTGATAAATCTATTTATATTTCTGGAATATTATATAGGGAGAAAGAATATGTTGTTTCTGCAAATGAAGGATTTGGGGTTCAATAAAATGGTTGTTGATATTAAAAAAATAAATATTTATAGAAAGAATAAAAAAGCAAGTGTTTTCTTACCTGAAGAAACAATTAAAGTAGTTCTAGCTGTTATTTGTATAGGTTTGCTTATTTTTTTAGGATATAAACTATATACATTATTTCTTAAAAAAAGTGCAATTGAGATTGCAAGAGAAAATTTAGATCAACTAGTAAATAAAATTAATTTGTTGAAGGATGGACAGAGCACAAAATTTACACTTTCAGGTCCAAATGATTGGTTTTTAATGTTGTTTAGCAAAGGAGATGCTATGCCTTCTAGTTGCAAGGATGCAAAAAGCTGTTTATGCATTTGTGAAATCCAGAACTATGGTGGATGTGATAGAAATGGATTATGCAAGACCTTGGATATTGACGGTGAGATGAGTTATAGTTGTATGCAGGCAAGTTCTTTTGATTTAACTAATCAGTATAAATGCCTTAAGATTACAATAAAAGATATTCCTTTAAAAAAATTAAATTTTTTGTTTATTGGGCCTACTGAAAATTTTGAAATGGCAAATAAATTAAGACAAGTTTTATTGGCTATTGATCCTGCAACTAATAAAAGTGTTGAACAATTATTGGGAGAATATGTTGTTAATAAAAATGGAAAAGATTTAATCAATGGTTTAATGACTTCTTATGTTAAAACAAATATTTCTGAAATATCTAGCTGGTATCTTACAATTAAATTAAATGAAAATATAATTGGTATTTTTGGTTATTATCCTACTGGTGCAGGGGATATGCCTGAAATTCCTTCTTTTAGACATAATTATGATGAAGTAAAAGAATATGCTGAAAATAAATATAATTTCAAATGGGAATTTAATTTAAAACAGGAAACTGAATAGACTATGAAAAATAAGAAAGCCTTCTTGAAAGAACTCCAGAAAATAAATTTTCTGGCCCATTCAAAAATAAAATTTTTGAAGTCCTTGGGAAGAACAGGAGATATATATGAATAATAAAGCACAGGAATTAAGTGGTAGTTGGACAATGGAGTGGTTTATAAAAAATATAGTCTTGATGATATTATTTACTGTTATTATTGCAGCAGGATTATATTTTATGCTTAGGTGGCTGACTGGTTAAGGTGTATTTAGCAAAGTGGAGCAAACATGAATCTTTCCAAACTTTGTTTAAGGAAAGATTTTTCTATGAATAATTATTGTCAATATATCTGATGTAGATAATGCTTAATAGATTTGTATGCATAGTTTAACTTAATTGAGTTATGAATAATAATTATGTCTGAGGAAAAACTTGATTGGACATCGGACAGCAAGTTTTACTATAAATAACTACTATCCCTTAAATAGATGTACTAGTTAGAATTATTTATAAAGATGTTTTTGTTTATTATATATCATGAAAAAGAGGATAAAAAGAGCCTTCTTGAAAGAACTCCAGAAAATAAATTTTCTGGCCCATTCAAAAATAAAATTTTTGAAGTCCTCGGAAAGAACAGGACTTAAAAATGAAAAAAAAGCATTGGTATTAAGTACTGTTGTTGGATTAATAATCTTAATTTTGGGATTTGCTATTTTAGCTTTTGCATTTTTTCAAGTAAACTGGACAGGAGATATTAATAGGGATGTTTGTCATCAATCTGTTATTTATAGAGCTACTCTTCCTGGTTTTGCAAATATGAAAAATTATGTTCCTTTAAAATGTCAGACTGAAAAAATTTGTATAACTGCCGGTTTTATTGGTGGAAAATGTAAGGAATTTGAGAATATGAAGGGGGTTAGCAATGTTAAGGTTGCAGATAGAGAGGATGCTGAACAGGTTATTGCAAAGGAAATTGTTAGTTGTTGGGAGATGATGGGTGGAGGTAAGGTTGGATTATTTAATGATTGGTTTGTCCAAACCTATGGTTTTGGAACAATAACTTCTTCATGTGTTATATGTTCTAGAATTGCTTTTGATAAAGAGAATTTAAACAAATCTGGAATTGATGTAAATGAGATTAATGTTAGAAATTATATGATTACACATAGAATGCCTAATAAGGAGGTTTCTTATTTTGTTTACTTGACTGGAACTGGTGGATTAATGAGTGTTAATGAAAATAATGGTATGGCTAGAATAGATAATGTTATACAAAATTCAAATAATAATTCTGCAAATATTCAAACAGAAGATATTGAAATTAGCGAGGATAGTGGAGAAAATGATAGTTCTAAAGAATTGGCTGTTATGTTTATGCAGGTTCAATCTCCACAATATAAAGATGTTTTTATGAATAATATTTATACTTTAATTGGAGTTGGGGGTGGAGGTTTTGCAGTTGCCCCTAAATATACAACAAAGGCAGTCACTACTCTTGGAAAAAGTCCTTATTTTTGGATTGTAATGGCTCTTGCTGGAGTTTATCAATATGCATCTGTTAGAAGTAATCAAGCAATGACTGCCGGTTATTGCGGAGATGTTAGTATTGGTGATAAAGCGACTACGGGATGTAGTGTTGTAAGGACTGTTAATTATGGGGCAGATGATTTAAGCCAGTATTGTTCAAGGGTTGAGAGTATACCTT
>JAGVWZ010000012.1 GCA_018304045.1 Candidatus Pacearchaeota archaeon
GGCAGATGTTCCTAGAAAGTATTTGGGAAAGAGAGTTTATGTGATAATTACAAAAAAGAAAATTAAAATGTAAAGCTTAACTTAATGACATTGGGCATGCTACCTAAAACTTTAAAAAAGACTTTTTCTAAAAAATTAGATGAGAGGAATAACTCAAAGTCAACTTCAAGAAATTGCAAAAAATACTATAAGATTTTTAGACCAATATAGAATTTTTAGTCTTGATGATTTGGTAAAAAATAAATGGTTAAAATGCGTTATACCCCCTGAAGATTTTATTACTATTACTCCTATTCCTAGTCTGATTTATGCAAGAAACAGAAAATTAGTTTTATGTGCACCTTGTATCTTACAATCAGAGGAATCGAGAATTATGTTTAATGCAGATGCAAATCCGCAAGGATATGAGGTGGGCTGTTTTTTTGAAGACAGGACCATAATTCAGAGGAAAATAATTCCGGGTGTAAACTTTCAAGATATAAGGGATGAATTACAGAGATTAACTCAAACGAATTATTATTCTCCTGTTCCTTTTACAGGAGTTTAGTAAGATTTAAAAATCATTTCTTAATGATTTCTTAGATTAACATGGTAATAAGATTAGTAGCATTAGATATTTATGGAACTGTCTTAGCAACAGATGACCATAATAGTTCGTTTCCTCCAAGAAGAGGGCTTGAATGTTTTTTTGATGTATGTGATGTTAGAGGAATAAAAGTTGTTACAAGTTCTGATTGTTATACAGCTAATGTAATGGCTGAACTTGCTCATTGTTTTGGAAAATATCCTGACAGAAGAATGAGCTTGCAAAGGTTTGCTGGATTTTTTCAATTAGATGAAGTTCCTGTTAAAGATTTTTCAAGAATTATTGCCAAATCGCAGGGAATTGTCGGCTCTCTTATTCTTCCTTCAGAACTTCTTGTTATTGGAGATTCTGATAAAGATATTGACGGAGCATTAAAACATGGTTGTTGTTCTGTAAGGTGTCCTTAGTATAGGGTGGATGGTGAAAGAGATTGGGATTTTGATAGAATAAATCTAGATTCTATTGAATAAATTTAGTATTCTTCTATACAATAATGCTTAAATAATTATTATTTAACTAATAAATATGGCAAAAGCATGGGTTTGGGTTTTGGTTGGAGTTTTTGCAGTAATTGCTCTAGTCTGGATTAGTGATTATTGGTATAACTATTACACAACTGGAACTTGTAGGGATGACCATGGAAATGCATATCCCTGTGGAAAGTCCTATAGATATTCTGATAACTATGATTACAATTATCTAAGTTATTCTTACTATGATAGTTATGGAAACAGAGTTGTTGTAAACAAAGAGCATAATTTTGATGATTACTATGATTGCTATCATGCAAATATTCCTGATTCAAGATATGGGCAATTATTAAGAGAAGATTATGGAATAAGATGTTGGGGTTATGAGGTTTTGAATGATAATCCTATTACTTATTATTCTAATTCTGAAAAAGCCCCTATTATTTACGTAAAGTAATTTAAAACTAGATATCTAACTAATAATTTTTACATTTGCATTTTGTTTTTAATTACTAGAACTATTATTATCCTTTAGCCTGTAACATTAACAATAAAATATTCTTGAGAAATTTTTAAAGTAATAATTTGTATTTATTTTTCTAAACAAAAACAAAACCTATTTAAATTAGAATTAGTTTGTTTAACTAATTTTAGATATGAAAAAGCCTTATTTAAAAAAAGTTGGTGTATTTAATGGGTATAATGTATGGTATGTTAATGGATATTATATTCGAAATAATCTTGATAAAGAGTTCACTAATTTTGGCAGTAATAGATATTTTCATTTTATTCCAAAACATGAATTATGGATCGATTATGAAAATGGGAAAAAAGAAGCTAGATTTTTTATTGATAATTTTTTAATGATACAAAAAGAATTGAAAAATGGACATTCGTACAATGATGCTGTAAACATTGCAAATAGGCATGAAGGTGCTGAAAGAAGTAAGTCTAAACATATTATAAAATTAAAGAAAATAAAAAATAAAGAAAAATTAGTGAAAAAAGTACATATGAAAAGAATTTTCTCTAAATATACAAAAAATATTAAAATATGGATTGTGAGGGGAGACTTAGTAAGAAGTTTGTTTTACATTGATTTTACAGAAGGAGGTCATGATAAGGTTTATCATTTTGTTCCTAAACATGAAATTTGGATTGATGATGAGGTGTATAAAAAAGAAATTCCATATGTTTTGATACATGAACTTCATGAGAGATTCTTAATGGGAGAAGGCTGGGAATATGATTCAGGTGGTGTTGGTGTATTTTCAAGAAAACCTAAGAAAGGAACAAAATCTGCTCATTTTGAAGCTGAAAAACTAGAAGCATTTTGCAGAGAACATCCAAAACAAGTCAAGACCTTGCTTATTAAAGCTATAAAAAATAATGATAAACAAGCTGAAAATGATCTGAAGTAGATTTTCATTAGTAATGTAAAAATATCTTTAGAAGCTTATAAAAAATAATCTTTGCCTATATTCTTACATATTTTCATAGTTAAGTTAAAACTATTTGCCCATTTAGAATAAGCACACCATCCTTGCAAACTTTCTGAAAGTTGATTCATACTAATATCTCCTTTGTTGTATTGATTTATCTTTAAAATTACCTTTCTAATATTCCTCTTTCTTAATAAGAAGTGCTTCAAAGTGAAGACCTTACTAAAAAAGAGATAAATTTTTAACCAATGATTTATTTGAGATGTTATGAAAAGTAAAGAAGTAAAAAACATTGATTTTTGGGAAAGATTGTTAAGTGAACTTCCAGAGTCGTATAAAGAATGGTTTAAAGAAGAGAGAAAATTTCTTCACGACATCTAACAAGAAACTCTAAGGTGCTAGAGGTGGGATGTGGAGATGGTAGAAGTATAAAAGATATAATTGATATAACTCAAAATATTACTGCAATAGACCACGACCAAAAGGCAGTAAATGATGCTATTGATAATTTTAAGGAATATCCAAATATAAAAATAATTTTGGGAGATGCAAGAGAATTACTTTTTAAAGATAAAAACTTCGACTTTGTTTTGTGTCTTACAACTTTTGCAAATTTTGGAGATAACAAATTCAAGGCATTGGGGGAAATGAAAAGAGTGCTAAAAAATAGAGGAAAAATAATAATTAGTGTTTTTTCAGAAGACGCTTTTGAAGAAAGGATGAAGGTTTATAAAAAACTTGGAAGCCCTATAAAAGAGATAATTGATAACAAAAAAGTTATATTTAATGAAAGTCTTGGAGACAATGTTTCTGAGCAGTTCTCAGAGAATGAATTAATTAAAATATTTAATAAAATTAATCTTAATGTGGAAATAATAGAGAAGTCAGGAATCGGTTATATGTGTTTATTATCCAAAATTAAGAGTCCTTAGTAAGGTCTACGAAATGAATACCTTCTTAATAAGAAAGACTTCAATGTGAAGACCTTACTAAGTTTGTTTAAAAGATTTTAATAAAGTATAATGTTCTGCAGTGTATTGTGGCAGGTTTCTGTTTTCAGGTATTAGAGTCTGTGTAACAATCCTGTAATTACCAATAATTGCTGTATTTGGAAACATAGCTTCAACTGCCCCACTTCTTTCTTCCTGTTTACTAGAATAAGCAACTCTCTCTCCATTTAATTCATAGCCAACATCTCCCCTAAAATCAATAGGTATAGTCTCCCCACTATCAGTTAATAGATGTAAGGTGCTTATATCTTTTCTAATAGCTACAGGTTGCCCAGAAGGCATTTCTGTTAAAATAGTGGATGTCCTCTTAAAAAGTATCTTTAATAATCCTTTAGCACTAGATTCTTTGGGTATTTCTTGTTCTCCCATTTTAACATAATTAAAATAAGATTTTTAAAGATTCATATATTGCAATATATCTTTATTAAATTTAGTAAGGTCTTCAAAAAGGATACCTTCTTAATAATCTAAAGTGATAAAAATTCCTGAAACCAACAAAATCTATTCCTCTTGAAAGAGGAATTACTCTAGATTTATCTGGATGAAGCTCTAATTTTAATTCATTTATCAAAAAGAGGTTGATTTGGGTTTTCCAAGTTTCAAGTTGCTCTCTTGATTGATGCAAAATAACAAAATCGTCAACATATCTTATATAATATTTTGCTTTTAATTTATGTTTTACAAAATAATCAAGTTCATTTAAATAGATATTAGCAAAAAATTGGGATGTTAAGTTTCCAAGAGGCATGCCTTTATTTTGCATAGCAAAATTGGGGGGGGGGGCAAACTAATTTTGGAGGTATTTTCTAAAATCTTTTCAATCAACAAAATAACTTTTTCATCTTTAATTTTCTTTTTGATAATGCTTAAAAGAATTTTATGATTAACTTCTTCAAAATAATGTTTTATATCTGCTTTAATACAGAATGCCTCTGATTTCAAATTATTGGTAACTTTTCTTTTGAATTCATCAAATCTCTTTATTGCAAATAAATTGCCCTTGCCCTTTCGATTTGCACAGGAATCATAGATAAATGTTTTATCAAAAATAGGTTCAATTATTCTTATTAAAGCATGATGAATAACTCTATCTCTAAAAGCGGATTTGTTTATTTTTCTTGTTTTTGGGTCTCTTAGTATAAATGTTATTAATGGTTTTGGTTGATAAATCTGTTTAGTCAATTCATTTTGCAGTTGAAATAAATTTTTGATTGTATCTTTTTCAAATTCTATGACATAAGGTTTCTTTGTTTTATGTTTTCTTGCTTTTCTCCAAGCAAGAAGTAAATTAGAGAGGTTATAAACTTGTGAATATAATTCTTTCTCTTCCATAAAATATAAATCCTAACCATTTCTGAGCTATTCTGCCGTTGTCATTGGAATTAGCCAAGTCATCATCATTAGCATTCCAGTTGCCATTCCTGTTAAGGTAAGCCCTGAACAACTTATAGCCAATTTATCTATTCCCAAAAATTAATTTGGTCACTGAAAATCCTCGCAAGTATTTTCTGTATTTCATGGCATAATAAATTTTAATAATGCACTAATAAATTGACATGTAGCCCAGCCATTTATGGCTAGGAATTTAATAAAGAAAAATATCTATATATATTTATGCTCTAAGTCTGGCTATAAGATCGGCTCTTTCTTTTTGTTGTCTAGTTAAAAGTTCTGTTGCTTGTCTTTGTAATTCTTCAAAATTTTTTTGCGCAGCTTCGCCAGTTGTTTCAACCACTACCCTGCCGAGGTCACTGGAATCAGCCAAGTCAACATCACCAGCATCCCAGACGCCACCCCTGTAAAGGCAAGCCCCGAACAACCCATTATTTGATGGTGAATAATTCCAATTGAAATCTTGAGTGTTTAAAACCTGGGATTTAGCTAAATCTCTTCCTTGTTCTGATAATACTAAGACTAATCCGCTTGGAGACTTTTCATCAACCATATAAGTTAAGGCACTATAGGGTATAAGTTTTGGGCTTGTTAAATCCATTCCTATGCCTTGTAAATTTTCTGCTAATGCTTTCGCTTGTACAGGATTAACTTGATAACCTTGTTCCCCAACAAGATTTAATCCAAAATCAACATAAAAACCAGACATAAAACTAGGATTATTTTCTTTTGCAACTTGCAATCTTGGTATTGCAACAAGAACTTTTCCTTCTGGAAGAATTTCATTTAAAATAACTAATCTATATGGGCTTGATTGTGCTAATCTTCCATCTCTTTCTTCAAATGAACCTAAAGTTTGCTTAACTCTTTCCATTAATCCTTCATCCGGAATAGTTCCTAAAATACTTTTAACTTTTTCAGAATATAATTGAGGATAATTTCCTGATTCTAAAGCTACACACATTGGAACTTCTTCAGATCTTATTGCAACTGCTGAATAACTTGGTTTTGCCATATTATTTATATTATTCCTTTGTTTTTAAACCTTTCTATAGTTATATAACTATCTAGTGATAACAAAATAATCTTAAATAGTAGTTGTTTCTTTATTTATTATGAAAAATAAGATATTAATTTTATTTTTTGTATTTTTATTAATTGGCATTAATTTTGTTTCTGCTGCATTTTATGGAGGATATAAAGGATCAAATTCTAATTATGTAAATTCTGGTTCTGCACCAATTTATAATCTAAGGTATCAGGGTGCTTCAAATGAACCATCTACATCCTATTATTCTGGCTATTGGAATGGTAACTCCGGAAGCAGTAGCTCAAGTTCTTCAAGTGCTTCGAGTAGTGCAAAAACATTTAATGGACCCTATACACAAGTTCATTCACAAAATACAGCTTCTTATCCAAGGCCGGTTTCAACACCTACACCTAGTTCAAATAATTTCCAAGGTGGAAATGGATATTCTGGTTATGGTGGATATTATGGATATGGTAGTTATGGTTATTCTAGTGGGTATTATGGTGGTTATGGGTATGGTTATAATTATTATTCTCCTACATATTATGGATATTCTTCCTATGATTATTACAGTGATTATTATCCTGCTTATTATTGGTATTAACTTATCTTAGATATATTTTATAATATAATTTTGTTTTTAAAGCAACATTTATTTTATTATGAATGGTACATTTAGTTGGAGTTCATCATGCAGGGTTTAATTCTTTATTTGGAATTCCGGAATTAACTGTTAATCAATTTGGACTTATTCCAGGAGATGATTTTTTAACTTTTTTGTCTGATTTTCCTGATGGAACAAAAGTTGGATTAGAAACATTTACAACAGGAGATTTTGAAACGGTTCAAGATCACCTTGCTTCATTGAGGCTTGATGGAAGATATCCTTCTGAACATAATAAATATTGGGATGCTTTAAAATCAGTATGCGGGAAATTTAGATTTCCCTATGAATGTTTAGAAGATACTAGACTCTGGTATAAATACAATCAACTAATGGTTAATTTTACTAGATTAAATGAAGTTATTCATGAAAGAGTTTTATTTCAAGAGGAAGGTGAAAGTGATTTTCATTATAATGTTAAGTTGGCAAAGTGCAATGAATTAAGACATAGAAGTCAACTTAAGGTAAAACAGGTTCATGAGTTAGATAGAGATAAAAGATTATTAGAAAGAATTGCTGAAGCAAAAGTAGATATTGCTATTGTTGGAGATGGGCATGCTGCTGTATGGTATGCAGAAAAAGATAGAGTAAAAAGAGAATTTGGAATTGATTTGGAAAGTTATTCAACTGAATTAATGACTCCAACAGGATATCCTGGACAATATGTTATGGAATTTACTCAAAATGCTACACCTAATGATCAAACTGTTTTCTATAATAATATTTTATTAAGATCCTTAAGACTAGTTAGTGGAGAAAGATTGATTTATGGAAGAAAACCTGACTTTGTTGGGACATGGAGAAATGTTATGCCTTCTGAAGGTTATTTTGAAGTTTTTTCAAATGGAAATGGATTTTCAGGAGAGATTTCTGATTGTATTGGAGATGCTGTGTTTGAAGGTGAAGTAAATGATCAAGGAGTCAGATTTATAAAAAAATATACTCGTGCAAACCAAACCTTAACAAAACCAATAGAATATAGAGGAATGAAAGTTGATGGTGGATATTGTGGATATTATGGGGTTAAAGGTTGTGGAGGCGGATTATTTTTTATGAGGGCAGGAGAAAGTGCAAAACCACTTGACCTTTCTGTTGGAATCTACAGAACATTGGCTGATAAAAAAGAAGAATTGCATGAAATTGCAGATCAATTATTTGGAAAGAGCTCTCAAGTTGCAGAAGTTGAAACTAGAGATTCTGGAGAATTTCCTTTTTAGAAATTATTATTCCGAAAACTATTTAAGGTTTAAATATCTAATATAATTATATACGCTCACCATTGCGTAAGCAATGGGTGGGCACTTTATAATGAAAAGAGTTTCCATATTTATTGATGGTAATAATTTTTATCATGGATTAAAATACATTTACAAAGATTCAAAGAAATTTATGGACTTTAATTTTGAAAAATTCTGTAACTTTTTAGTTGAGGATAATCAGATAATAAATATCTTTTATTATAATGCTTGCCTAGATAAAAATGAAAATAAGGGCAAATATAATAGTCAACAAAAATTCTTTGAAAAATTAAGAAAAATTCCTAAATTTAATCTAATTTTATGTAAACTTTTGAAAAGAAAGATTAAAGGTAAAAATGAATATTATTATGTCTTTAAAGAAGATGATATTCATATGGCTGTAGATATGGTTGAAGGTGCTTGTGAAAATAAATTTGAGATTGCTATGTTAGTTTCAGGGGATGGTGATTTTGTTCCAGCAGTTAAATCTACTCAAAAACATAATAAATATGTAGAAAACATATACTTCAAAAAAGCTCTTCAAGAAGCCTAAAACTAATTTGCAATGAATCTATTGAATTAACAAAGGAAATTTTAGATAAGTTATTTTAATAGAATAATTTAGCAATAATTATCTAGAAATTACATAGAATATTTCATTTCTTGTCTTTATTATCTCAAATTTTAGGTTAATTCTTTCAAGCATTAATTCAAAACCTTTTCTTCTTGGAAGATTCATTGGCTTTCCACCAATGGTTCTTGTTGCAAAGCTTGCAACTATGAATTTTGTTTTATTCATTAATATTTTTATTAATTCTTCTCCTGGTTTTGCATCTTTTGTATTTATGAGATCTATTAATTTTAGTAGAAAGATTATATCTCCATTGGGAATCATCGAGACATTGGTTAGATTTTTTGCATCGAGTATCTGTGCATTTCCATTAAGTCCAAATGGTCTCATTATTTTGAAAAATTCATTTAGAAAATTAATATCTTCATTGTCAATATCATAGGCAAAATAATTTAGATTATCTATTTGCATATATGGATAGGATATGGGATTTAATCCACAACCAATGTCAATTATTGTTTTTGGTTTGTCTGTTATTTGGAAGATTTTATTGTATATTTCTTCATAATCTTCCAATCTTTCTTTTGCTGAAACAGCTGTAGAAAGAATCTTATTAATAATATCTACGACACCTAACGGTTTCTTAGATGTATCTTCCCTAGAGATTACATTTTTTAATTCATGAAGAAGTTTAGTTCTCTTTGATTTTTTACCTCGCAGGTATGATGAATATAGGCGATGGAGTTTAGATCTTATTTCTTTAATATCTTGTTTTGTAATCTTTTCTACTTTATTCTTTTTTAAATGATTATTTATTTCTTCTAGAACTATTTCATCTGCTATTGAAGAATATTTTTTGTTCTTTTTTATTTCTTGAAGAAGCTGAGTTGTGAGAGATTCCATGATAGTAATAAAAATAAAAATCAGTATTAAAACTTTTATAATAAACATAACAGAAAAATTTATATACTATAGCGTTCTATATAGTTACTATGGTAACAACAATACAGATAAGTGAAGAATTATTAGAACGTCTCAAAAAGATGAAACTTCATGAAAAAGAGAGTTATGAGGACATAATCCTAGACTTAATTGAGGATAGATTAGAGTTATCAGAAGAAACTAAAAGAGAAATTGAAGAATCAAGAAAAGAGGCAATAGAAGGCAAAGTTCATAAATGGGAAGATGTAAAGAGGGAGCTGAAATTAAATGTATGAACTTATATTTACTGATAAAGCAAAACAGCAGTTTAAAAAATTAGAAAAGCAAGTGCAAGAGAGAATTGGGGCTGTTTTTGAAAGAATTAAAGTCCGCCCTTATGATTATGTTGAAAAATTAGTTGGAGAACCTGGATATAAATTGAGAGTTGGAGATTATAGAGTTTTTCTAGATATTGATAATAATAAATTAATAATTCTTGTTCTAAAAGTAGGACATAGAAAAAATATTTACAAGTAATAAAAATCATTTGATTTTTATCGAGGAGATTTATCATTAATAATTTTCAAAAAAACAAAACATACAGAAATTAATTTGAAAATTTCTGTCCTTTTCCGTTGTTAAAATTCAAAACAACAGAAAAGTTTATAAACCTATTTTTTTATCATATAGACATGGCACAAGTTAAACCAACAATGAATGTTGTATTTGTAGGTCATGTTGACCACGGAAAATCTACATGTGTAGGCAGGCTTATGTATGATTCCGGAGTTATTCCTGAACAGGAAATGAAAAAATTAAAAGAAGAAGCTGTAAAACATGGAAAAGTTGGATTTGAATTTGCATTTGTTATGGATAAAATTAAGGAAGAAAGAGAAAGAGGAGTTACAATTGATTTATCTTATCAAAAATTAATCACACCTAAAAGACAGATTACAATAATTGATGCTCCTGGTCACAAAGACTTTGTAAAGAACATGATTACTGGTGCTTCACAAGCTGATGCTGCTTTTTTAACAATTTCTGCTAAAGATGGAGTTCAACCTCAAACTAAAGAACATTTATGGTTACTTAGAACAATGGGAGTTCAGCAAATAGCTGTTTCATTAAATAAAATGGATGCTGTTGATTACAAAGAAGAAGCTTTCAATAAAGTTAAAGCTGAAGTTTCTACTTTATTAAAAGGAGTTGGAATCAACCCTGAAAAAACATTATTCTTAGCTGTTTCTGGATTAATGGGAGATAATATTTTTAAGAAATCAGATAAAATGCCTTGGTACAAAGGGCCTACAATATATGAACAATTAGACTTATTTGATGAACCAAAAAAACCAACTGATTTACCAATGAGAATGCCTATTCAAGATGTTTATGAAATTACTGGAATTGGAACTGTTCCTGTTGGAAAAATTGAAACTGGGATAATGAAAGTTGGACAAAAAATCAAGATTTTACCTGGAAGAAGTGGAAGAGGAATAGATGGTGAAATAAAAAGTATTGAAATGCACCATGAACAATTCCAAGAAGCTCAAGCTGGATTTAATGTTGGAATAAATATAAGGGGAGTTGGAAAAAAGGATATTGCAAGAGGAGATGTTATTTGCGATGCTGCTAAACCTGCAACAATGGTTGAAGAATTTACAGCACAAATTGCAGTAATAAATCATCCAACTGTAATTGCAAAAGGATATACACCTGTATTCCATGTTCATACTGCTCAAGTTCCATGTCAATTCACTGAAATAGTTCATAAAATAGATCCTACAAGTGGACAACCAATGCCTGGAAAAGTTGATTTTATCAAGAATGGGGATGTTGCAATTGTTAAATTAAAACCTATGGGAAATTTAGTTCTTGAAACTTCAAAAGTTAATCCTCATATGGCAAGATTTGCAATAAGAGATGCTGGAGCAACTGTTGCTGCTGGTGTTTGTATGGAAATAGTTGAAAAGAAATTAGCTTAAATTATATTTCTAAACCTGAAACTGGAGGGAAGAGTTGAGGAAGATTAAAATGACTGAACCTACACAAAATCCTTTAGAAAAAATTGCTTCAAATCCTGTTTCCAATATTTCTCAAAAACCTGCATCATTGAGAGACTGGGAAGCTGAAATTGTTTTTAATGATGCCTATAGGGGATGTTTATACCCTATTGTTGTAATTTTAGCTTCAATTGCAAGTGGTTGCGCTGCCTTATCTTCTGTTTACAAATAAAATGGAAAATCCAAATTATCAAAATTCAAAACTTCCAGAAGAACCTTCTATAAGAGAATATGATGAATTTAGGGATAGACATAAGACTTGGGAACAGATAAGAACTGAAAGATATAATTCTTGTTGATTAGAACTTCTTAATATATATTTATAAACCAAATTTTTATTTATTTAACATGGGAAAAATAATTGCTATTGGTGGAGGAGAATTAAAAGATCTTGATACTTTTTCAATTGATGAAGAAGTTATCAGACTTACTGGTAAGAAGAATCCAAAAGCACTTTTTATTCCAACTGCTAGTAAAGATGCAGAAGGATATTGGGAAACATTTAAACAGGTTTATGGAAATAGGCTTGGATGTAAAACTGATGTTTTAAGACTTGTGAATGAAACTCCTTCTTTAAAAGAAATTAAAGAAAAAATATTTGGTTCTGACTTAATTTATGTTGGTGGTGGAAATACTCTTGAGATGCTTGAAATTTGGAGAAAACATGGAGTTGATGAGGTATTAAAGAAAGCCTATGAAAGAGGAATTGTTCTATCAGGACTTTCTGCTGGTGCAATTTGCTGGTTCAGATATGGATGCAGTGATTCACCAAGATTTGCAAATGCAACTGATGCATCTTTTGTAAGAATAAATGGACTTGGACTTGTGAACCTTACTATGAGTCCTCATCATATTCGTGAACAGCATAGAGATAATGGTTTAACTGAAATAATGAAGACAACACCTGGAGTTGGCATTGGGCTTGATGATAATTGTGCATTGGAGATTGTCAATGGTACCTATAGATTTATAGGATCAAAAGCAGGAGCTGGAGCTAAGAGAGTTTATTATAAAAATTATAAACCTGTTGTGGAAAGAATGAGAGTAAATGAAAATTATTTTTTGTTAGACAGGCTTGTTAAAAAACAATAATATTTTTAAATTGCTTATTTTCTTAAATTTCATGGTATGTGAAACAAAACCTGCATTTCTATATATGTATCTCAGCAGGATATTCTGGATTTTGAGATACAAAATGGAGCAAGGAGTTGGGATTATGGTGAATTAGAACAAGAATTCGCTCTACAATTTGAAAGTGCAAAAAGTGATGAAGAACAAGAGAAATTAAGGATAAAATTTATTGTTAAACTAAATGCAAAATATAAGCTTATTTATTCTAATGCTCTAAATTCTTCGATTGACCTTAGATATAGACAAAGAGGATTTCATGTTGTTTATGCTTTACTGGATAATACTGAAATTTCAGATGTTATTCGATTGCAACCAACAGATCAAATAATATATGTTGGAATAGATGCAGAAACTCATAGAACACCTAATGCAGATGAACATTATCCTTATCCTAAAAGTGATTTTATAATGAATCAATTAGGAAATGTTGGAAGATTGGTTGTTTCTGGATTTCATTTACACTCTTGTGTAAAAAAAGTAGCAAGAAGAGCTTTTTTAAGAGGAATAAATGTTTTAGTTGATGAAGAATTAACTGAATTATTTCCATTTAATTTAAAACAAGCGAGTTTCAGACCAGATACTTATCCAAGTATTAATCCATTTGATATAATAAAATATCCTGAAATGCTTGAATATTTTATTAGAAAGAGAAAAAGGCAACCCTGGTTATATCAATGGCAATCACGGTAATATTTTTAAACCTTGTTTTCTAATTGATAGTATGAAAAAAGCAATGAATAATTTGATTGAAAATTATTCTAGCTTGGAAACTCTTAAAGTTTCCAATTCATTCAAAATTATCAATTTTGAAGACTTTAGCTTCTTTTACTTTTATTTGTAAATCTAGGATTAAACCAGATTTATAGAATTTTATCTTATAACTAAAATCTAGATTTCTGGTTTTCCATTTGAAGCTTAAATAACTAAATACAAACAGGAGGAAAAAATGTCAACAATAGATATATTGGAAGAAAAGGCAGGACAAGGTGTTCAATTATGTCCATTATCAGCTAATGCTGATGAAATAGAGGCTAGCATAGATAGACCAAGGCTAATTATACAACACCCTTGCTATGAAAGAGAAGTAACTGGAATCGGAGATAATGCAAAAGTTACCTATGTAAGAAAAGATTGTAGAGGCTATGATACTAGTTGTCCTTGCCATTCACAGAACACTGAATAATTTAATTTATTTTTTTATTATTTGTTCGTTTTTGGAAAAAACAACATGGTAACACATATATTGGAAGAAGAAGATTTTGAAATCCATGATGGACTTAAGTTCTGTAAAATCAGAGCTTATTTACTTAGAGAAGTACCTGGACATGAAGATGAAAAATTATTAAAACAAAGTCATTGTTACTCTAAATGCAATAGTACTTGTCCAAAGAATCCTTACTATGGATTATATGTTTAATATAAATAGTTTATTTAATATAAAAAATTTATTAAAAATATATAAAAAAGAAAAAAAGAAATTTTAGGAAGAATTATTCAAATTCTTCGTCATCCTCTATAGCGTCTAAAATTGTTTCTTCGTCTTCAAGTTCTTCAGACATTATTTTAACCTCATTTTTTTGATTAATTTTATATTGGCATCAGGGTATTTAAAGTTTTTTATTAAAATAATTCATGTTGTGCATGAGGATAAACTTTAAAAACTCTTTTTGTTTTTAGATTTTATATCAATTTTTTCTTGATTCCTTGATTTATGCTCTGTCCGGAATTAAATCTCATAACTTCGAATATTCTAAAAAATCACTTATTTTTATTTACTCCCCCCTAATTAATGAGGGGATAAAGAAAAATAAGACAATAATAGATTAACTTTTATTAAAAATAAAGAACTCCGGACAGAGGATTGATTTGCAAAGATTTATAAACCAAATTAATTATTGATAGTCATCATAGATTATCAGATTACAGATAGATTATTAATCAGACTAATCTTTTAAAATCATATTCACTAATCGAGGCAAAGAATAGATATTAATAGGAAGTTATAAGTTGGATTAAGAATTCTAAAGTAATTTGTTGATTTGTAGGAACACAATTTGGCTAAAATATCACCAGTATCAATAAAATACATAATACATGCAAAATTTGAATCAGATGGAGCAGTTGAAAAACCAGACATAATTGGGGCTTTATTTGGCCAAACAGAAGGTCTTCTTGGAGATGATATGGAAATGAGAGAACTCCAAAAATCTGGTAAAATTGGCAGAATAGAAGTTAATACAAATTATAAAGATGGCAAAACTTTTGGAGAAATTGAAGTTCCCAGTGCAATGGATAAAACTGAAACAACTATTATAGGAGCTGCTCTTGAAACAATTGAAAGAGTTGGACCAAGTGATACTCATATAGAAGTAACTGAAATTGAAGATGTAAGGGGAAGCAAAAGAGATTATATTTTAGAAAGAGCAAAAAAATTAATGGAAAAGTTAGGGGATGGTGGAAATGATATGAATGAAATGACTTCTGAAATTAAAACTTCTGCTAAACTTGCAAAATTACAAACTTATGGTACTGAAAATCTTCCTTGTGGGGATGTTTCTGGTGATGAACTTATCATAGTTGAAGGAAGAGCAGATGTTGTAAATCTATTAAAAAATGATGTAAAAAATGTAATATCAATGAATGGTTCAAAACTTCCTGAAACAATAAAAGAATTGTCTAAAGAAAAGGCAGTTGTTATATTGTTTGTAGATGGAGATAGAGGGGGAAATCTAATTATAAAAAATGTTGTTGAAAATGCAAAAATTGATTTTATAACAATGGCTCCTGAAGGAAAAGAAGTTGAAGAATTGACTCAAAAGGAAATTCTTCAATCATTAAGAAAAAAAGTTCCTGCTTCAGAATACATTGGAAGCCAAAGAACAAGAGGTGTAAGAAGGTATGATAGAAATGAGAAAAATGATAGAGTAGAAATAAATGAAAGCAAACCTAAAGGAAAAACAATAATTAAAAAAATTACTTCTGAAGAAAAAGAAAAAATTAAGGAAGAGATTAATGATTTAATTGGATCAAAAGGAGCTATAATTTTCAATAAAAAATTAGAGGTAATTAAAAAAATTCCTTTGGGAAGATTGCAAGGCATAAGAACTGATGAAGAGGCTTATGTTATTGCAATTGATGGAACAGCAACTCCTAGAATAATAGAAAGTTGTGAAAATCTTGGATGTAGCAACTTAATTGCTACTAATTTTGTTTATTCTGATACTGATATTAATTTAGTAAGTATTTAGGGGAAAATTATTACTTAGTTTTTAAGTGACATAATAATTTAATCTGCTTTTAGATAAGATTAAATTTAAAAATTTATTGTTATTGTATGCAAAACAAGATAATCTAGCATTAGAAAATAAGTTATAGCTTAATTGATTAAACAGCTGATATGTCGTATTATTAATAAAATTCTTTGGGAAAAATAATCCTTTTGAAGTTAGGTTATTTTTTATCAATCCCTTTAGAAAACTGAATAAACATAGTAAAAACAAATGTTTTTAAATATATATCTTCTATAAAGACTATGGTTGGAAAAATAAAAGAGATATTGGAAAGAGAGGGATATAGCAAACTGTATCAAAGACTTGTTATTTCATTTATAATATTAACATTGATACTAATACTATTCTTAGGCTATTATTTCTTTTTCTATGAGAAAGCTTGTGCAAATGAAGAATGTTTTAAAAAAGCATTTGATAAATGTAATAGGGTTAATTTTTTGAAGGACAATGAACAGGCATTATGGCTATATCAAATAACTGGTAGAGAGAAAGGAGCAAAATGTAAAGTTAAAGTAACATTAATGATGTTAAAACAAGGCACTATTGAAAATCAGAAATTAGAAGGTAGTTTTATGATTTGTAATGTAATAAGGGATAATGCTCTTAATTCTGAAGGAGATTTAAGTTCTTGCAAAGGACTTTTGAAGGAAAAGATGCAAGAAATAATAATCCAAAGGATGCATAATTACATACTTAAAAATGTTGGAGAAATTAAAGAAGAGTTTAATCAACCCTAAAGATAAATTTTTAATATAATGAAAATTTTTCCATTATCAAAACATTCTCAGGGAGAGACTATAACTATAGTAATGATAATTATGATTGTTATTGTTGCTATGTTTATTGTAACAAGTCTTGTTATTAATACAATTAACAATCAAAAAGAGCAAATTCATGGAGAAATTTTTGCAATAACTCTTGATTCTCCTTCAAAACCTATTTCCAATGAATTTATGGTGCAGGTAAAGGTTCATAGGGGTAGTGGGAAAGCAAATCTTAACTCTATAAAATTTTTATTAAAGGACGATAAAGGAAATTTTTATAATTATAATAGTACGAATATTCCTGATGAACTTGAAACAAAAACCTATACTATTCCTTATGCAGATATAGGGCTTTCAAGTGGTAAAATAATTCAAGTTCAGTTTTTTCCTGTTTTAAATGATAGCAATAATAAGCAGATTATTGGTATCCCAAGTCCTGAACTAAAAATAGGTTCGGAAAGTGCTGCTCTTCCTACATGTGTTGAAAATGCCAGAAGATGTTCTTCTGCAACAGCATATCAGATTTGTCATTCAAATGCATGGGAAACTCCTATTACTTGTGAGGATTCTAATGCTTGCAATGGAGTTGAGACTTGTTCTGCAGGAGCTTGCCAAGCTGGAACTCTTATAACTTGTAATCCAGGATATATTTGTTCAAATGGAGTATGTGTTTTTGATATTTCTGTTGGACTAGTTTCTTGGTGGAAATTTGATGGAAGTGTTCAAGATAGTGTTGGAATAAATCATGGTATTCTTGGACCTGGAGCTATAATTGAAAATGGATATTTAACTTTAAACGGAACAAATACTTCTTATGTGAATATATCAAACCTAAATGCAAATGGTCTTAGTTTCGGCGCGAATAATTTTTCCGTAAGTTTTTGGATAAATCCAAAAAAAGCTGGAACATATCAGTATATTTTTTCAAATGGTGCTCCTATGAGTGGTTATGGTGCAAATTATGGATATTGGATAAGGTTAAATACCCTGAATCAAATTGAGTTTGCAGCAGGGACCTACCCTTCTAATGTATTTAGAATAGCAAGCATTAATCCTATTCCATTAAATCAGTGGACTAATGTGCAAGCTATTAAAAATAATACAGGGGTTTCTCTTTATTTTAATAATAATCTTCAACAAATTTCCATTGGTTATAATAGTTTTTCAAATACAAATGCTTCTTCATTTTGTCAAAAAGCAATAGGTTATTTTAACAAACCTTGCAATGATGGAAATGGTTTTGGAAGTTATTTCAATGGAAGCATTGATAATTTGATGATATACAATAAAACTTTAAATATAAATGAAATAAATGTTATTTATAACAGCCAGAAGTAATAAATCTGTATTTTATATGATAGTATACTCAAGTATACTTTTAGTATAATAAGGTATTTAATTATTAATTAGAAATATTATTAAACTTAGATGATATTATTTTAATATGGTAATAAAATTTGGTGATAGCAAGAAAGCTCATTCAATTCGCTTTGGTCCAGCAGGATTGGGTGGAGTGAAAGAAGCTGTTGAAAATCTTGAAAAGTTTGCAAAGCTTGGACTTCTTGCTTGTGAAATTGAGTTTGTTAGACAGATATACATTAAAGATAAAGATTGTCAAAGTATCAAGTCTGCGGCAGATAGACTAGGTATAAAATTAAGTATTCATGCTCCTTATTTTATTAATTTAAATAGTGCTGAAAAAAAGATTATTGAAGATTCTAAGAAAAGAATTATTGAGTGCTGCAGAATAGGTGAAAAATTAGGTTGCTATAGGGTTGTATTTCATGCTGGTTATTATGGTAAAATGAATGAAGAAGAGACTTATGAAAATATAAAAAATGAGATAGTAGATATTATGAATGTAATAAAACAAAATAGATGGAAAATAAAACTTGCTCCTGAAACAATGGGGAAAGTAAATGTTTTTGGAAGTATTGAGCAGATTTCAAGACTTGTTCAGGATACTAAATGCAGTTTTTGCATTGATTTTGCACATATTCTTGCTAGAGATAAGAAAGTTGATTATGAAAAAATAAAGGATTTATTTAAAGAAAAAGAATGGCATTGTCATTTTTCAGGTATTGAATATAATGAAAAAGGTGAGAGAAAACACTTGAAGACAAAGAGGGAAGATTGGGAAAAGTTGTTAAGCAATTTGCCTAGTGGTAAGAGCATAATAGTAATTAATGAAAGTCCATATACTGTTGAAGATTCTATTGAAGGACTAAAACTATTGAAGGATTAGGCACTGTTCCTAGAGTTATTGCATTCTGCTTCATGTCTTCTATTGGGCTTAGTGTATTGCAGGCTTCAACAAGATCTGCACAAAACCAGTTTCTGCAAAGATGATTTCTTTTTAGATTGTCATGTTCTTTGCAATAGGATTTGCCATCCCTTATTTCCTGATTCATGCATAATTGGCCATGATTATAATCATAGCAACAAGCCCCACATTGAACACAGGATTCATTTCCCCAGATACCTAATCTTGATTTTAAATTTGATGACATGAGAAGTTTTTTATATTTATTTTTAATCTAAATTTTAATTAAATTTAATCTGCTTTTATTTTCTTTTTTATTATGATTTTTCTTTTGATTCTTTTATCTAAGTTTTCTAAGATCTTTTGAGCTTTTAATGGCTCTTTTCTGCATACATTTAGTATGTAGAAAAGCTTGTTTATTAGTTCATTATAGGTTTCTCTATCATACTCTTTTAGATGTTCTAGTCTTGCCTTAGTTTCCGTCGATAATTTGATTGTAGTTATGTTTTCCATACCCCGGTATACCTTGGTATACTATATAAATCTTATGTTTTTTGTATCTATTATGTAGTTATTACAATACCGAAATATTTATAAAGCAAATTTATGTCTTAAAATCAACTAAATTTAAACAAAAAACCTAACATGAAAAACAAAGCAATTTTCGTTTCTTTTGTAGCATTTTTAGCTATAGCTTTGATTTTGAATACAGTGCTTGCTAGTGACATAGTCACTATCACAAGTGTTAAAGTTAATGGTGTTGTTGCTAGTCAAACATCACCAGCTATTGCAGGCGAAGTTTCTGACACTGTTCCAGTGGAAGTTGAATTTCTTGCAAATGCTGATGTAACTGATGCAAGAGTCAAGGTTTCAATAGAAGGATATAAAGAAGATATATCTGCTTCTACACCAAGATTTCTTTTGGTTAATGGAAGTAGATATGTGAAGAGATTCACACTTCAATTACCTTCAAGTATGGACCTTGATGATTTGACAGAAGGTGTTGAACTACAAGTTGAAGTTAGTGCAAAGGCTGAAGCTTCTGTTGTACAATCTTATGCAATAAAAATGCAAAGAGATTTATACAGCTTGAATATTTTGTCTGTTGATGCACCTCAAAAAGTAACTGCTGGAAACACAGTTGCTTTTGACATTGTTTTACAAAACAATGGAAATGATAGACTTGACAACACATACATTAAGGTTTCAATACCTGAATTAGGCGTTGAAAGAAAAGTATATTTTGGTGATTTGTCTCCCTATGTTGAAGATAATTACGAAGACATAAGAGATACAAATAACAAAGTACTTTACTTGGCAATACCAAGAAACGCTCAACCAGGAAACTACAATGTAGTTATTGAAGCTTATAACTATGACACAAGCACAATTGTTAAAGAAAGACTTGTTGTTGAAAGTGCTGGTAGCCAATCAGGCGTTATACCATCAATTACTTCAAGAACAATCTCTACTGGCGAAGAAACAACTTTTGAAGTTGTTTTAGTTAATCCGAACGACAGAATGGTAGTTTATTCTATCATACCTGAACAATCAGAAGGATTAATTGTTAATGTACAAGAACCAGTTGTAACAGTTGGAGCAGATTCAAGCAGAACTGTAGTAGTAAAAGTTAAAGCAACTAATAGTGCATCAGAAGGCACTCATTTAGTAGTTGTTGGTGTTAATACAGAATCAGGACTTGAAAGAAAAGTTAGTTTCACAGTTAATGTGGATAATAACTCTTCAACAAATCCAGTTCCAGGATTAACAGGCAATAATACAGTCTTAATTTTGACTGTTATACTAGTGATTGTATTCGTGGTACTTTTAGTAATACTAATAGTGTTATTAACAAGAAAGCCAACAGAAACTGAAGAATTCGGAGAAACAAGTTATTACTAAATTTTTATTTTTTTATTTTTTTATATCTTGTTTTTGTGATGAATTCTTTTAACCTAAAGAGAAAGATTGGTGAGATTAATATTTTAATTTAAAATGATATATTATTATGCTTATGTAACCAGATATTCTAAGGAAGATAATTTTAGTCTATTAACTTTTCATGATACTCATAAACTGGCGGTTGTTACAGATAAAGAGGAAGCAAAAATTGCTTTTAGAAAAGCTTTTTCTCATAATACTTTTAATGAAGGGGGAATTGTTAATATAACCCAACAAGTAGCTGATGGTATTATCCCTGTAGATAAACTAGAAATATTGGAATTAGTTGTTAAAAGAAGTTTGTAATAAATTTAATAAAAAAAAATTCTATGTAAATAAAATAATTTTTTATTTACAATATTTGCATTTAGCAACATAGTTGTAGATTAGTGCAAATACTGCTCCAAATATATAACCTCCTACAAAGGAAACTATTATAAGCAAGATTGCATTAAGTATTACAATATTTGTAAGCACTAAATCTAGTTTTATTGAGTGGAGCAATAATATCCAGTCAACTAGTTTTTGAATGCCTAGTGCAACTGCTATTGACCATACTAAATGAGCTAGAGCTGCAAATAAACCTACTGTCAATCCTAATTTATTAGGGCTTAGTTTTTCAGCCATTTTTTACTTATACCTCCTTTCATATATTTTATAAAATATATACTATATTAGATATGTTTTTTAGGTTTATAAGATTATTGAAATAAATATTTGTATATTATTTTTCATGAAAACTTGCTAAGCCGCTAAAACCTCTTCCAAATTCTCCCCACATATGTTGTGTGTCGTGAAAAGAAACAGCATTAATATCTATAAAATGTGTTAATCCTTTTGAAAGAAGAGCTTTATCTTCAAGAGGTTTTACAATTCCATAAAGATTATATGATCCCCTATAATCTCTGCAATATGATTTTGCAGCACTAAAAACTTTATGTGTATCCATACAAGGAAAAATACCTTCTGGAATTATCTCCAATTGTCCTAAAGGTTTTTCTAATCCCTTTTCAAAATCAAATAATCGTTGGTTATATACCCAAACAGCATCACCAGAATTAGTTCCTGTTAATGACTCTTCTAAAAAATGAAACTGAAAGCCTAAATAAACTGGATTTACTGCTTCTGATAAAGGTCTTGAACCTAACCAATTACATTTATGCAAGTGATTTGACACTGCAATAATTCTATCATGTATTTGCCCAAATCCAACATTTAATGTCTGAAATCCTGATAAATCAAAAAAGGCTTCGGCTTCCTCAATAGTCATTTCAATATTTTTTCCATGCTTTGCTATTCCATTTCTTACCCATATTCTCGGTTCTGTTCCATCTGGTTTTAACCCTGCTCTACTTCGGTAACCATTTGGATTATATAAAATTTGATAAGGTAATTTTGTTTCACAGCAAGGCATTTCACATTTGTCTCTTATTGTTTCTCCAGAAACTTTATCAGATATGTCCATAAAACAAATCTCTGCTCGTTTTAATATTTCAGAACCTCCATTTGCTATCATTCTTGCTTCTTCAATAACATAGGGGCAATTTGGATCAGCATGATAAGGATCTGCATACTGAGAACCTAAAAGAATTGCATGGTTTTCAGGGATTATTGGTAAGCTTGCTCCTTCAGGTAATGGATGAGGAGTATAGGCATCACAAATACATTGTGAAGCAGTATATCTGCTGCTTCCAATGTTTCCCCAACCCTTAAATGATTCTACAATTTTTACTGCTCGAAATCTTTCTGAATTATTACAAAGAACTGGATCATCATTTTTTGTTCCTCCAGACATACTTGTGCAGTTAGTACAGTTAACACGATTAACTGATCCTTCTCTTGGATTATTTGTTCTTGCTCTTCTAAATCTAAAGGTTTTATCAAAATCTTCTTTTTTTAATTTAGACATAAAAGAAATAATATCTTTTATTTTTTAAGTATTATGGTTATACAAAAGTATGGATTTTCACGAATATTCTAAAATAATGAAAAACTACTAATTGTTTGAGTGAAAAGTCATTAAATTCTATAAATTCTTTGGTTATATATTATTATAATAATCTATATAAAGTATTGTCATATTCTTTTTTTATGTTAACAGATGAACAAGTAAGACAAGAAATAACTAGTGTATTGAGAGATTCTGATATACATGGATTAGTTGAAAAGATTGCTTATTTCTTATATATAAGAACTCCTCAAAATACTGCTCTTGATAATTGGTCTACTGCACAAGATACCCTTCTAAGATGGAGTGATTCTGAATATAGAAAAGGATTAAGAGAAGATACAAGTTTTGGAAATCAAATTCATGAGCTATTGAATCATTTGGCTTATGATAAATACCAAGAAAGACTACTTTTTCATGATAATGATAATGCTTATGCTGACTGGATGACTGCAAAACATGAACTTGCTAAACAGGTTTTATGGCAGCAGTCTAAAATTATTGTTCCTTTGTATCCTGGTCAGCCTTTTAGGTCTTAAGTTTTATTCACCTTTCAGTTCAACTATTCATTCAGCTAATACCTTATGTTTGATACTCAAAAGTTTTACAACTGCAAGCTCAATACCTTTGAAATTCCTTCTTGCATTGATACTCCATAGAGAACATTGGAAGACTCAGATATTATTGAATCATTATGTGTGATTATCAGGAATTGGCCTTGTTTCATGTGTTTTTTTAGGAGATAGGCTAATTTTTCAGAGTTTCTTCTGTCTAAGGCAGCATCTATTTCATCAAAAATGTAAAATGCATAGGGCTTATAGGTTTGTATTGCAAATATTAAGGAGAGGGCTACTAGAGTTTGTTCTCCACCTGATAAACTTGTTACATCAAAATACTTCCCCCCACCAACTTTAACTATAATATCTAAACCTCCATTGAAAATGTCTTTTTTATCTTCTGGCTCTAGAAGAACAATGCCTTTTGTGCTTAATTGTGAAAAATTGTTTGAAAATAATTCATTAATTTTTTCCAGAGTCTCTATGAATGCTTTTTTCTTTTTCTTGTCTATTTGCTCTATTATCTTTAGAATCTCTTCTTTTTCTTTTTCCAATTGGTCTACTTTTTCTTTTATTTTATCATATTCTTCTTTTATTTGATCATAGACCTCTAATGCCCTTAGATTTACATTTCCTATTTTTGCTAAAATAATATCTGTTTCATGGAGTTTTTCATGGAGTTTTTCTACAGATATGGAAATAAATTCAACTGGTTCAAATTCTTTTAATTCTTGAGCTAATGTTTCAATTCTAGCATTGATTTGTGCTTTACCTATCATAAAATTATTTATTTCATTTTCAATGAGTCTTTTTTCATTCTGATTTATTAACATTTCAGATTCCAATATTCTTGCCTTATCTTGAATATTATTTTTTTCTTCAAACATTTTTTGATATTTTTGTTTTAAAATTTCTGATTGCTCTTCTTTTTTATTAGCAATTTTTTGTTTTTGTTCCAACTGCACATTTATCTCTTTTGATAACTCTAAGATTTCTTCTTTATCCCTTATATTCTGTTTAATAGCAAGTTTGATTCTTTCAAGTTCCCTTTGCTTCACAGTTATTTCATTCCCTAAATTTCTTTCCTCTGTTCTTTGAAGTTCATTTACTTCTAATTTAAGATTATCATATTGCTCTTCACTCATTTTAATCAAAGAAAATTTATGTTCAATGTCTTTTTTCTTTTTATCAAGATTTTCCAATTCTGTCTCAAAATGCTTTTCTTCTTCTATGTTTCTTTTTAATTGCTGTTTTTTATCAGTTATTGTCTGTATTTTAACTAGATCTATGTTTCTTTGGTTTATTTCCAATGAATTCTTTGCAATCTTTTCTTTTATATCTTTTATGTTTGCTTTTATTTTAGTAATTTCTATTTCTGAATTTTTTATTAAATTTTTTGCGTCTTCAATATCTGAATCAGATTTAGAAATTACTTCATGAATGTGATGTTCTGTCATTTTTGTTTTACATAAAGGACATATGTCTAATTTTGAAACCTGTAATTTTATTTTATCAGCTTCATTTATTCTTTGATTTTGTATTGCTGATATTTTTTGTTTTTCCAATAGCTCATCTTCTAATTTATTTACTTTTTCTTTACTTGATTCTATTTCTTGTTTTAATCTCACTATCAATTCTTTATGTTCTTCTGATGAATTATTTATCTTGATTTCTTTTTCAATATCTTGTATTTGATTCAAAATGAAGTTAGATTCATTTTTTATTCTTTGAAATTGTCTTTTTTTGTCTTCTATCTGATTGTTTATTGAGGAGAGATTTGATTTTAATAAGAAGTATTGCCTTTTTGCTTCCTCTAATTCATCTAGTCTTGATTTCTTTTCTTGTAAATCTTTTCTTGTGTCCTTTGAACGCTCCTTTGACATTGAATCTATTTCTGTTTCATAAAGAATTATTGAGTCTTCTAAACTTCGCTTTCTTCTTTCTAACTCTAATAATTGATTCTCAAAATTTTCCTTTCTTGCTATCATTCCTGCTATTTCTTGCTTTAATGTAGAAAGTTCTATTATCAAAGTATCTTGCTCTAATCCTGAAGATTTTTGTATTATTTGAGTTATGTTTAATATTTTTTCATTGAGAATTTCTATTTCTTGTTTTAATTTTGTTATGTGTAAATCTTTTTTCTCAATATCTTTTTGTTTTATAGAAACACTTCTTAATACTTCATTTAATTCTTTTTCTTTTTCTTGAATGTTCTTATTTATTATAGAAGCCTTACATCTTTTCTTGATTTCTTCTAATTTTTTGAATTTTAAGGCTTGTTCTCTTTCTTCTTCTAAATTTCTTAGATAATTTGTTCTTTCTCTCAATATCGCGTTTATTTGCTTTAATCTTTCATCTGTTTTTTCAAGTTCTTTTAGGGATTTTTCCTTTCTCATTTCATAGACTGAAATTCCCGCTACTTCTTCTAAAATTTTTCTTCTTTCGTCAGCAGGCAGTTTTACAAATTTTTCAATTTCTCCTTGAAGTACAATATTAAAACCATGGGGATCAATGCCTGCTTGGTTTAAAAGTTCTAGGCACTCTTGTCTTGTTTTTGTTTCATGATTTATTCTGTAAATGCTTTGTCCATTTTTTCTTACAATTCTTCTTATTATTATTTCATTTGAATCTAATGCAAATTCTTTTTCTGAATTATCAAAAACAATTTCAACATAGGCTTCATTTGATGCTTTATATTCCTTATTTCCTGAAAATATTAAATGAGAGGCTTTTGCAGCTCTTATGGATTTAATTGAAAGTCTTCCTAGAACAAAACATAGGGCATCTGTAACATTCGATTTTCCGCTTCCATTTGGACCAACAACAACTGACATATGCCTATCTAAATTTATCTCAGTCTCTCTTGCAAAAGACTTAAATCCCTTCATTACAATTTTCTTAATATATGTCATCTAAATATCTCCTTTTTTATTAGAATAATGAAAGAACACATATTTTTAAGCATTCTTATAATGCTTAAACTCATTAAAAATTAAATTTTTAAGATTTTATGTTATTTGAAGTCTAAAATAACTTCTTTTGCTTTTCATCATTAGCTTTTTCAATATTTTTGAATGTTGACCAAGATTTTCTGAATATTTCTGGATGTTTTTGCCAATTCTCTTTTATGAATTTTTGAGTTTTTGGATTTGCAGGATAGCCAGGGCCTGTATCTCCATATTGCTTTTGTATTCTTGTTATTTCTTCTTCTCTTCTTACTTTAGCTATGATTGATGCTGCACTACATACTGGATAATTAACATCTGCTTTATGTTCTACAACATATTTTATGTCTTTCTTTTTTATTAATTTTTTTATGTAATCTTCATATTTTTTTGGAACTGGATGTGGACAATCAATTATAACTTTGTCTGGATTAAAATGATTTATTATTTCTGCTTGTTTATGAGCTTCTAACCAATTAAGATTCATTTCTGTATTTTTTTCATCCAATGCTTCATCAATTTCTCTAGGAGATACTTCTATTATTTTAAATTCAGAATTTGCCTGAATTATATTATTTAATTCAATTCTTTTTTTATGAACCAATAATTTAGAATCTTTTACAGCACCTAATCCTGCTTCAGTTCCTTCTTCAATCATTACTCCTGCAATTATCATAGGTCCAATGCATGGACCTCTACCGGCTTCATCAATTCCTAGGACTTTTACCATGATTGTTAAAATATAATAGTATTTATAAAATTATATAATTACTAGAAAACATGAGAAGGCATAATCTTCATACACATACGACCTATTCAGATGGAAGAAACACTCCTGAAGAATTAGTTCAAAAAGCAATTCTTGAAAGATTAGATATTATTGGAATAAGTGATCATGGATTTTATAATCAAACGAGACATTTAGATGAAAAAACACTTCCAGATTATATTTATTTTTTAAGAAAATTAAAAGATAGGACTCCTAGAATTAAAGTAATGATTGGCCTGGAGATTAATACTGCTAGACCTACTGGAATTGATCCTGAAAGACTCCCATTTGAAATTGTTAATCAGATGGATTATGTTTTATTTGAACATATAAAATTTGATGATACACTCAAAGCAGTCTATAGAAATATTGAATCAGTTGTAAATGCTAAAAAGCATTTAAGAATTCCAGTGGGGCTTGCACATACAGATATACAGGGGGAATTTTTTGGGAATGAGGAAGATGCTGTTAGAATCCTTGGAGGAAATGAGATTTTTATGGATATGCCCTTAAATCTCAAAGGAGATTATGTTAGGTTCGGATATACTCAAAAAATTTTAGAGTACTTAAGAAAATATAAAGTTAAATTTGCAATTGGAACAGATGTTCATTCAAGAAAAGATTCTGTTGGGAATATTGATGCTGCAATGAAATACTTAACTGAAAATGGGCTTGAAGTTCTTGAAATGGTTTCTTGATTATTATTTAGTTATTTAAAATAATTTTTTGTATGTTTTTTAAATCCTGCCTTATAAAAAGTAGCGGGGGTAGGTGCTCAAAAATTAATAATTTTTGGCAACCATTCGCACTTACATGCTCAGGTATTTGAAAAATCCTGCCTTATAAAAAGTAGCGGGGGCAGGATTTGAACCGTGCGACTTCCGGGTTATGGGCCCGGCGAGAACTCCAGGCTTCTCTACCCCGCTATATAAAAATCAACGATAATAGACTTTTAAAGGTTGCTGTTTTTCTAAAGAATTATTTTATGCATAGGGCATTTCTTCTAATATTGGATTAGATGTTGTTTTATCCAACTGAAGAGTAGTTTGTGTCCTTTCTAATTGTTGGATTTGTTGTTGTTGTTTTCTTTCTTCTAATCTATGAGGATTGTTCCAAGATGCAGGTGTTAAACCATATATTCCTGCTGTTAAGGCAAGTGAAGCTGCAACAGCTGTAGCATAGGTTGCTATTTTTCCTCGTTTGCTCATGTTCTTTACTTTTTCTGGATAAGTTTTTCTAACACACTCTCTATAACCAAATATATCAAGTCCACAATCAACAGAATAACCAATTAATGGCCCTCTTAGGACTTGAGAAACACTGCTTATTCCTAATGCTATTCCAACTGCCCAGGAATTCCATTCTCCGGTTTTATAATAACCCCAGGTATACCCTCCTAATAAAACACTTGAAGAATATAATGCTGTAAAAACAAAATCATGTGCTCCTTGAATCCATTCACTTGATCTTTGGGTTATTCCTAGTTTTCTTTCAGAAGCTTGCCTGCATATTTGATAAAGAGGACCTGCAAAAAGATAGGTTAATGCAGCAACACCAACTTTACCTTGTATTGAAGCTTGATCAGTCATAGCCATTAAATCAATTGGATTGCAATGATACCTATCCATTACTCTTCCTACTCCTTCCATAATAAAAGTATCATTAATAGCTTGAACAGGAGTTGCAACAATCAAAAGAGAAGTACTATTAAGACAATCTCTTGGAGCTCGCTTTATCAATCTTTTACCAAGATCTACAACTGTATTAAGAGCTCTTTTTCCAAAATTTTCTTTTTTATCTACTATTGATTCTAATCCCATTAATTTTATCAATCTCTAACTGGTTTATTAATAATTATCCTGTTTAATATATATTTCAGAAAAGGATATTATTTTAGATTATATTATTTTATATTTTTATTATTTGAAAATCTAAATTTTACTACTTCCTTTAAATGCTATTAGAACTAAATCTTTAAAAGTAAGTTTTTATTAGTGTTTTTATGAAAATTGAAAACATACCTCCAATAATTATTGGACAAGGAGATAATGAGTTAAGAGTATATGGCTTTCAAGGTGGAATGGGTGTTAAAATTTCTGGTAAAAGATTAGCTGCTGCTTGTATGAAAGCTGATTTTCTTGGAGTTATTGCAAGTGTTGGACTTGGTGTTGCTGATGGTAGATTTCAAAGAGAAATAAAGGAAAATGAGGGAAGACTTATTGATGCTTCTTCTGATGAAAGAAAAAGAATTATTGAAGATATGTATGTAAGATGTAATGTAGCTTCTTTAGTAGATGAAATTCAAGGAGCAAGAGATTTATCTAAAGATGAACATGGAAAATCATACGGAGCTCTTGGAGTCAATGTCATGTGTGCTCTTAGAGAAAAAGAAATTTTATTTAGAACTGCTTTAGAACGAGGTGTTGAAGCAATTGTTTCTGGCGCAGGAATTCCTAAGAATCTTCCTGAATTAAAATTAGAATATGGAATAACAGATACAAAATTAATTCCTATTGTTGCATCTGCTGGTTATGCTAGTTTAATATGCAGACTTTGGGAAAAGAAATATAATTATTATCCAGATGCAATTGTTGTTGAGGGCCCGCAAGCAGGAGGGCATTTAGGATATACTAAAGAAGAACTTAGTAATCCTGAATTTGTAAGAAATGGTCTTGAGAGAATTGTTAGAGAAGTTATTGAAACATTAAAACTATTTGAACAGAGAGCAGGAAGAAAAATTCCTGTTGTTTGTGGTGGAGGAATATTTTATGGTGGAGATATAAGGCAAGCTGTTGAAGAATGGAAAGCTGCAGGTGCTCAAATGGCAACAAGATTTGTTTGCACTGATGAGTGTGATGCTGATTCTAGATTTAAAAAAGCTTATATTAATTGCAAATGTCCTGAAGAAATTGCTCTTATAGATAGCCCTGTTGGAATGCCTGGTAGAGCAATTACTAATCAATTTTTAAGGGAAGTTCAAGAAGGTAAAAAACATCCTCTTGGATGCATATATAGATGTCTTGATCCTTGTAATAAACCTGAAGATATTGACAATCCTCCCTCATATTGTATTGCAAGAGCATTAATTGAGGCACAAAGAGGAAATCTGCAAAATGGTTTTGCATTCGCAGGTTCTAAGGCATATTTATGTGATGAAATTATTCCTGTGGAAGAATTAGTTAAGTATTTAGATATAGAGTATGCTCAAAACAAAAGAAGTTCTTAAATAATTTTTTATATAATTTAATATATGAATTGAAAATTCATAAACCTTATAAGAATAAAAGACATTGTAAAATTGACTAAATTAATGTAAGGAGGTTAAAAATGAAAAAATATATTTTACCTGGTTTAATTATGCTTACGGTTCTAGTTTTAACATTAAGTGTTAGTGCTACTGTAACAACTGTTTATCAACAAACTTATACAAATCCTAATACTGGCAATAGTGCTACTGTTACTAAATATCAGCAATCTGGAAGTTATATGAATGGCTATGGTTATAATGTTCAAACATCTACTGGTGGATATTATAATGTTTGGGGTTTAGTTGATTCTTATGGCAATAAATATGTTGCTGGATCTGGTGTCAATGCCTATGGTGGAGCTGCTGCTGGAGGAGCTGTAAAAACTACTACTGGATATGTTGTTGGAGGCGGAGCTGTGAGAAGTCCTAGTGGATATGGTGCTATTGGTGGAGGAATTGTAAAATCCCCCTACTACTATCACTATTAATACAAAAGATTGTTTTTATTTTTATATAAATTTATAAACTCTTTATTTTTTTTGTTTTTATGAGAAGAGTAGTTATTACAGGAAGAGGTGTTATTTTACCTAATGCAGATAATGTTCATTCTATGATGAAGAATTTGTACAATGAAAGAAGTTCTATTGAAAATTGTTCTACAAGATTTGAATGGTTAAAAGATTATAGAAGTCAATTAGGTTCTTTGTTCAATGGATTTGTTTTTGATTATGAAAAATTTGGTCTTGATATTAAAGAATCAAGAAGATATGGTGCTTCTGCTATTTATGCTGTTGAAGCTGCTTATCAGGCAATAAATGAATCTGGATTTTTAACTCAAAATGATGCTAATTTAATGAGGGATAGAACAGGTGTTATTGTTGGACATGGTTTGTGTGGAATTATTGAAATTGAAGCTCAGAAAGAAAGACAAATACAAAAAGGCATTTCAAGAGTTAGTGCTGATATTTCTTTTAAATGTCTTCCTGATTCTTCACCTGGATATATATCTTTAATTTGGGAACTTCATGGGGAATGTTATTCTCTTGCAACTGCATGTGCATCAGGTGCAACTGCAATTAGAAGGGGAGCTAGTGCAATAAGACATAATGAAGCTGATGTAATGGTTGTTGGTGGTACTACTGAATGTGCTGCTTCATTGATATTTGCTAGTTTTGGGCAATTAGGTGCTTTATCAAAAAGAAATAATGATGCAATTCATGCATCAAGACCATTTGATAGAGATAGGGATGGATTTATTTTAGGTGAAGGTGCTGGAATAGTTGTTTTAGAAGAATTAGAACATGCAAAAGGAAGAGGTGCAACAATATATGGAGAATTAGTTGGTTATGGTTTTAATTCAGATGCTTATAAATTAACTGCTCCAAGACCTGATGCATTATATATTGTTAAATCAATGAGGGACGCAATTAGAATGGCTGGAATTAGCCCTGAACAAGTTAATTATATCAATGCTCATGGAACTTCAACTCCAAATAATGATGGAATTGAAACATTTGGAATAAAAAAAGTTTTTGGTGAACATGCTTATAGGATTCCGGTTAGTTCAACAAAATCTATGATAGGGCATACATTAAGTGCAGCAGGAGCAATTGAATTTATTGTTGCACTTGAAACAATAAGAAATAAAAGAATACATGCTACTTTAAATTGTGATAATCCAGATACTGATGCAAATTATCATAGTGATTGGAGTGAAGAAGATAGACAATGTTTTCAACCATGTGATTTAGATTACGTCACTGAAGGTGCAAAGGATAGACATGTTGAAGTTGCTATGTCAAATTCATTTGGATTTTTTGGACATAATGAATCTTTGATAGTTAGAAGATATAGGGGAGATTAATAACATTGATTTATAACAGCCCATTTATTACCTGAATAAATTAATTACTATTTTCTAACATAACGAACATTTGGAAATTTTTAATATAAATTTCTCAAAGATATTATTATTATTAAAAGTACTTATTAGGCTAGAAAGTTTTATTATGCAAATAGTTGGTGAAGTATTATGGTTTATTGTAGTTGAATTTGTTTTATTTTTCTAATTCTTTTAACTTTTTCCTTACATTTAACAAATCCTCGTGAGTATGGATATGGAGATGTTCTTGACCACTAATATAACCTCCAAGAAGCCTTCTTTTTGTGAGTTCTGGAAAAATCTCAAATTCTAAACTTCTTCCAGGATAATTAAATATTTCTGGTTCTGCAACAAATAAACCCCCAAAAAATAATGAAGAGGGCAGATTTTTTTTTACGGGTTTTTCATCAAAGGTTAATATTTTTTTTCCTTCCATTGTTACATGACCAAATAAACAATCATTACTCGGAATAACTGAACTGCAAATTAAAATTGTTGTAATCATCTTGCTTTCTAAGTGCTGATTCCATAATTCAAGAACGTTAACCTTATCAATCACTAAATCGCATTGAATAACTAGGAATGTTGTTTTAATTTTTCCTTTTAATAGTTTCAAAGCACTTGCAGTGCCTCCTTGGTCATCTTCATCAAGATATTCAATTTTCATTCTAGAATCTGAATTATCACCAATTATCCTAAATATATTTGTTAATGTTTTATGATCTGCAATTATATACACGGTTCTAAACCCAGAATCCCCTAATTTTTTGATTTGCTTTTCAATTAAGGTTTGATTATCTATTTTATAGGCATAACGATTTGGAAATTTTGAACCAACAAGACCTTTACTTTTTGATCCTGCCAGGATAACTGCTATTCTTGATTCTTTTAATGCTTTTTTTATAAAATGTTCTATTGCCTGAGAACGATTCCTAATAAAAATATTATCTACAACTGAATCAATGTCCCTTAGAATTTTTTCGTTTATTGTTATGGAAATTTTTGTTTTCATTCCATTTATTATAATGCCATAATAAGTATATAAATCCTACTAAGGTGGGATGAAGTAGTATTTGGGTTTAAAGTGGATTTTAAGGGGCGTGTAAAGGTATGAATAAGTAGGATAATGATATATTTTTTATAGCAGATTATGTTTTTATTGCAATGAAAATACCTTGGGCAATTCCTAATATTATTGAAGAAGATAAAAATTTTGCCAAAGATATAATTGATTCTGGATGGTATGGTATGGGAAATATTGTTGAATTATTTGAAAAAAACATGGCAAAATATATTGGAGTGAAACATGCAATTGCAGTTAACAATGGAACTTCTGCAATAGAAGTTTTGCTAAGAGCATTGAATATTGGTGAAGGAGATGAAGTTATAGTTCCTGCTTATTCATATATTGCTACTGCAAGTGCAGTAAATTTAATTGGAGCTCAGCCATTATTTGTTGATGTTGATGAAACAATGACAATTAATCCAGAGGAAATTGATAAAGTAATAACTAATAGGACAAAGGCAATAATGTGTGTTGACTTGACTGGTAATCCTTGTGATTATTCTAAGTTGCTTGAAAAATCAAAAATATATAATGTTCCATTAATAGTCGATGGTGCTCAATCACTTGGTTCAAAATATAATAATAAATCATGTTTAAGTTATGGCATTGCTAGCACTACAAGCTTTCATGCTGCAAAGATTCTTACAACAATCGAGGGTGGAATGATTTTTACAAATGATTTTGAATTAATGAAAACAATAAAAAAGATTAGAAATCAAGGAGAAGGAGAGAATAAATATCTACATGAAATTTTAGGTGGGAATTACAGAATGACTGATGTAGCTGCTGCATTTGGAATAAAACAATTAGAAAGAATTGAAAAAACACTTAAAAAAAGAGAAGAAAAGGTAGATTATTATAAAAAACTTCTTAATGGGCATGTAAAATACTTAGATGTTAAAAATAATTATTCCTCTTATTTTATATTTCCAGTTTTTATAAAAGATAGGGATAAATTATATGAATTTTTAAAAAATAATGGAATAGAAACAAGGAAAATTTATCCTAGAACAATTCCTAAACAACCCCTATACAAGAACAGAGAAAATTTTCCAGTTGCAGAAAAGTTTTGCAGGGAAACTCTTTCACTTCCACTTTATGATAAAATAAGTTTTGAGGAAATTGAATATGTTTGTAATAAAATAAAAGAATTCTTGATAAAAATAAAATGAAAAAGATATTGATTACTGGAGGGGCAGGATTTGTAGGAACTAAATTAGTTCTGCTTTTATTGGAAAAAGGATATTATGTTAAAGTTCTTGATAATCTTATTCACAATCAGATTGTTTTTTCAGAGATAAAAGATGCTAGATTCGAATTTATTAAAGGAGACATAACTAAAGAAGAAGATGTTAAAAACGCTTTGAAGGATATTGACTTAATTGTACATTTGGCTGCAATTGTTGGTGCTCCTCTTTGTGATAAAAATCCAGAACTTGCAATCAAAACTAATATTAATGGTGTTGAAATCATCAATAGATTAAGGGTAAATATCCCAATTATCTTTGCTTCTACTGGAAGTGTATATGGTAAACTAAATGAATTATGCACTGAAGAATCTCCTGTAAATCCCCTAAGCTTATACGGGAAAACAAAATATATTGGGGAACAAATTATTAAAAAATCTGGAAATTACATAATATTTAGGCCTGCTACTGCTTTTGGAGTTTCTCCTAAAATGAGAACAGATCTTTTGATAAATGACTTATTACTTACTGCATTGAAAACAAAAAAATTAATAATTTTTGAAGGAAATGCTAAAAGAACTTTTATTCATGTTTCTGATTTTGCAATGGCTATTGTTTATGCTATTGAAAATTTTGAAAAAATTAAAAATAAGATTTATAATCTTGGAAATGAAAAAATGAATTGCTTAAAAAAGGATATTGCAAAAATAATTGCAAAATATACTGAATGTGAAATAGAAATATCTCGATCAGGTGAAGATCCTGATAAAAGAGACTATGAGGTTTCCTATGAAAAGATAAGAGAAACTGGTTTTAATACTTGCATGTCAATTGAGGATGGAATCAGAGAATTGATAGAATATTATTATACATTAAATAAAGACCTAATTTCTAATAAATAGATTTAAGTCGGATGATGTATTACTTTTTATATATTTTTTCTTTTATATTAGATAAAATTGGTATGAAAAAGTAGTATTTTTACTATAAATTAGTGAGAATTAGTAGGATGAAGTTAATACTTTTAACTAAAATAATCTGAATATTTTTATGGCATTGGCTTATACATTAAATTTGTTAGATAATCAAAGGAAAAAACTAAGAGAAGAGCTTCTTGAAGAATATATTTCTAGAGGAGAAGAACCTTTTGACTATGAAAGACAATTATTTGTTGAAAGGCCTGGTTTTTTAGAAAAAGTTTTAAATCAAGAAGTGATGCCCCCATGGCATTTTGAAGTTCTTCCTACTGAAAGATGTAATAATAACTGCATTTGGTGCAGAGGTGGGCATAGGGATTTTATGGCCTCTGAAAAGGATTTATCTGAAGAAGTTATGTTTAGATTAATGGGGGAGTTAGCAGATTATGGTGTTGATGGAATAATAAGATTTTCTGGAATGTCTGGAGAACCTTTAATGAATCCTGGAGCATTACCTGCTATAAAAGAGGGAATTAGAAGAGGGCTAAATGTTGGCTTAATAAGTAATGGTATTTTACTGGATGAAAGAGCCCATGATTATTTGTCAGGAGCAGTATATGTAAACACTAGCCTAGATGCTTCGAACTCAGAAACATTCAATGAATTAAAAGGCCATAGGGGAGATGTTTTTGATATGATTGTTGATAATGTAAGAAAATTAGCTTTGTTTAAAAATTCTGGAGACTATAGATTTAGGGTTGGTGTAGGATATTTAGTGCATCCAAAAAATTATAATGGTATTGTGGAAGCTGCAAAATTAATAGGGTCTACTGGAGCAGATATACTTCAATTTAAACTTCCACTTGGACAATCTATGTTTAATGGACAAGATACAAAAAAAATAGAAGAACTTCTGTTAAGGGCTCAGGAATATTCTAGAGGAGGATTCAAGGTTGAGGTAATGCAAAGTGAAACTGAAAGAAGAGCAGAACTTGGTGGAACAATGGCAAAACCTAATTTTCCTAAATGCTATTCACAATTTTTAAATGGAGTTGTTGGTGCTGATGGAATTGTGTATCCCTGTGTTCATTATTATTATCAAAAAGGTATTTCCGGAGCTCCTTTTGGAAGCTTATATGAACAAAGTTTGAGAGAGATATGGGAAGGCGAAGTAAGAAAAAGAATTATGAGGAGAATAGTTCCTAGAGAAGATTGTGCTCTTTGCAATAGATATGACCATAGGATGAATAGATTTATCAATTTTATTGATTCAAATGGAGTTAAATAGATTTTAGGTATAGATAATTATTTAATCATATATTTCTTAATTTATTTATGTCAGGTGCTGGTGAAGGTAAAAAATTAATTGGAAAAGCCAATGTGTATATTCATGAAAAAGGCAAAAGCAATGCTAGAATTACGCATATTGATATTGAACTAGGAGAATTAAACGATATTATAAAACCTGGTGAAGCTTCCTATGTTCAAGGTAAAGAAGGTGGAGTTTTTATTGGATTAAAAAGAGAGATGATTACTCGGGCTGAAAAGAAATTGAAAGAATAAATGAATAATAGATTATTTTAAAAACTCTGTATTTCTATCATTTTTATGCCTTCGTCGCAAAGTGGTATTGCAACGGATTGCTATAAATTGAAATAAAAATATTGCAAAAATCCGTGTCCTTCGGGACTCCCGGGTTCAATTCCCGGCGAGGGCGTATTTCTTTTGAAAAATATATTAACAATATAGCTATTATGCCTATTCTTTATAGAATAATCTTTTAAACCAATTTAATATTTTTTCTACAAGGTTAGAGTTTACACATTTCTCCGAAATACAAACATTACTTAAGCATTCAAAATTATTCTCACAAACTGAATTCGCTTCATTTTGATTTTCCCATTCTCTATTTTCATCACAATATTTTTTATTTTTTCTTAGACCTATTAGTTCACATTGCGAAGTATTTTCTTTTACACTATCTTTTAAGACTTCATTTTCTGATTGTGATTCTATTTTACCCTCAACTAGAATGCCTTTATCACCAAATTCATCGTAAAAAACAGTATTAGTTGCTCCTGTAGTGGTTGTAGTTTTTTCATCCACAGAATTTAGAATTTTTATTAAATGTTGTTGACTTATATAATTGTAAGTTTCATTGCGCATTCCATTTCCCATCCGGCTATTAAGAGAAGATCTAAATCTATTACTGGAACCGCACACAATATAACAACCTGTATTGTTCACACAGTCTGTGCCTATGTTAATATTGCCCGGATTTTTTGGTATGCATCTATGATGATAATAGAAATCAGATTCATTCCTATATATTAAATTTTCTGTAATCCATACACATGGTTTAATAATAGATGATAGGTTATTCAGAGAAAAAGAAGCTATCTTAAAATTTTCACACTCTTCGCTAAAGGGTATATCCGTACACAGTTTTACTATATTTAAACACCTTGTTATACTAGAATTAAGATGATTCCCCCATAAGCAGGGGAATTGATTATCCCTTTTATTATAGCATGAATCTCCATCAAGTGCATCTTCACAATTTTTTCCATAAAGATTTGATGAAATAATAGGCACCCCATTACACCATTTTGAACAAGCTACTGAATCATTCGCAATATCAACATTTACTCTATCTGGAAGATAATAAGCTATCGAATCCATCTCATACTCATCTTCTAAATTTCCAAAAGAATGGCCAAATTCATGTAACAAAGCGGATCTAAAGTATATCATATCAGCACCACCAAAATCAAAGAAAGTAATCTCTCCCAAACCTGCCCGAGATCTATCGTTGTAATCTAATTTAATTAATCTTATTTCCTGTTTATTTGTTTGTGGGCAGGATGAAGATAATTCTGATGAAATATTCTTAAAAATAAAATAATCATCATAAATTGTTTTATTTACATGACTTAATTTATTAATATACCACACATTAAATTTATTTTTATAATCTCTAAAAGGATATTCTGACAATAATCCCGTATCATCTAGAGTCCCAGTACCATTTATATTCACTAAGGTTATAATTTTATCTTTAAATTCATTAATATCATTATAATTGAAACCTATAAAAATAATATTAATTCTCTCTTCATTGGGATTATTATGATTAGGTATTAACTCTAGGCACAAAGATTCATTTTCTTGAGGTACACACTTCCCTAGTTCTTCATTCCAGATAGTTCCCTGCTGACAAGCAATACTTCCCCCATTAGGAACACATTTCTGCAATTGTTCATTCCATTCATAACCTTGCTGGCATGATGGACTGCTTAAGGGCATACATTTCTGCAATTGTTCATTCCATTCATAACCTTGCTGGCATGAATTACTTCCTTCTATTGCAAATAAAAGAGGAATTAGTAATTGAAAAAATATACTTATTAATATAACAACTCCTTTTTTCATAGTTTAATGCAGAGAGACTAAATAATAAATCTTTCTGTTTATTAAAAAATCTGAAATTTCATTTCCTTTCTAAAAATATAATAAATTAGATCATAGTATCCTGCCCTTTTTGGGTTCCATATTGCTAATCCGCGACCTTTACCGGTCTCCTGGGTTCAATTCCCAGTGGCGGCGTTTTATATTGCTGAACCCAGGTTCCTGGGTATTTCCCAGTGGCGGCGGTTATTTTCAATACCAATAAGTTTTAAATACTACTGCTACTTATAATATTTATTAATTCCCCGGTATGGTTTTCGGACAATGCCGGGTTTTTATTTTATTTCTAGCAAAGTTTATTAGTATTAAACATTAATGAATTCCATGAAAAAAGTGATTATATTAATAGATGGAAATAATTTTTATCACAACTTGAAGCATATGAAGATTAAGCCAAGCAATGTTGATTTCAAAAAACTAACTGATTTTATAGCTAAGTATTTTGATTTAGAACTGCAGGAAGTTAGATATTATAACTCAATGCCAACATTAAGAGATGGAAGAAATTTGTATTTTTCCCATCTTAAGTTTATTGATGATTTAAAGAAAATACCTAAATTTTCTGTTCATACAAGAAAACTCCAAGTTCATTCAAACAAAGAACTATTAAAAGAAAAACAGGATTTGATTGATTCAATGGATTTGTGTGAAAACTGCAAGCCTATTGTTGAACAAAACATTTTTGATGCAGTTAGCAATATAAAAAAGAAGGAAAAAGGTATTGATATTATGCTCGGAATTGATTTGGTTGAATCTGCAATAGAAGATAAAGCAGATAGTTTTATAGTTGTTTCAGGAGATGCTGATTTTGTTCCTGCAATGAAACTAACAGAAAAGAAAGGCAAAGATGTCTATAGTGTTAGTCTTGCAAAGGGTTACAGCAAAGAATTAAGGGACAATTTCAAGTTTTTTGTAATTGGAAAGAATATGATAATTGAAAATTGTTTAAAATAAAATGGTCTCCCTTACAAAAGCTGAAAAAGATAAATTGAAAGAGATATTAACAAAATCTAAAGATAAAGAAGCAAAAGAAATTATTAAAAAAATAGATAATGAAAAGAAACTAAAATATGCCTATTACAAAAAAGATATTAAAGCGTTTTTAAGACAAGCATTTAAAGAAAAAAAGAAGGTAAAAATAAGATATTATAGCTTATCTTCAGATGAAATCAAATGGAGAACAGTTTCTATTTACCAACTTGGTTCTGATTTCATTATTGCTTATTGCCATTTGAGAAATGAAGAAAGAACTTTTGTAACTGATAGAATTTCCCAAGCTGCAATTTTAGATGAAAGTTATAAAATTCCAAATGGCTGAGAACCTGAAAGTATTGTTTGGTAAAAGTATGAGGATATTATGATAAATGAAAAAGAAAGACCAAAATGGCCTATGCAAAGGCTGAAAGGAATGTATTTTGCTATGCATTGTTGGAAATGTAAAAAGTTTGAACTTCCTCAGGAAGAGTTTGAACAAACAGAGTATGAAAAGAGTTGTGAGCCAAATATTCAGAAAATTATTCATAGATTGGACTTAAAAGAAATGAGATTTAAAGATTTTAATATTATTATTAAAAATAGTGTGTTCTGCAAATTTGAAAAAAGAGATTTTAGTAATAATTGTCCTATTTGTAAGAAATTTGGAGTTCCAAACCATTTCTAATCACATGATTGGTGGAAAATCGGTGAAAATATAATTTATTATATTTAATATGTAGCCATATTTGGGTTACATATTGCTAATCCATGACCTTCGGGACTCCCGGGTTCAATTCCCGGCGAGGGCGGTTTTTTTTTCAATGTGAAGATTAAAATACTTGATTTTTTTTTAATGAAAATGAAAACAAATCTTCAATTTAAACCTATCACTGAATTTAAACCTGGAATAATTTTTGATATTCTTTCTAGAAGCTATGAAGAATTAACAAAATTAGGGCCTGAATTTTACAAATTAAAAAAAAATGAAAAAGTGATGATAAGGGAGCATTTGAAAATTTAGAGACTAGAGGAAGATGTTATTTTATTACTTGTTTAAATGAGGTTCCTATAGGTATGGGTTCTTATGACCCTAGACAAGGTCCTGAATTTGGAATTATTGGAGATAATTGTATTTTGCCAAAGTTCAGAGGAAATGGTTATGGAAAAAAACAAATTGAAGAAATACTAAAGAGATTTCGTGAAAGAAAATTTAGGAATGCCAGAGTTTCTACAAGCGAACATCCATTTTTTATTTCTGCTCAAAAAATGTATCCAAGTATAGGATTTAATGAAACAAGAAGATTTAAGAAAAAACCTGACTCAAAATATCGAGATATAGAGTATGAAATGAAACTTTAAAATATAATTTATATCTAACCAAATATTGTACACCATTTTTCTTATATTTTTCAATCTAGAAAGATTTATAAAGATACATTAATTATTCTGATATGAGGTAATTGGTGTGTCATTTTACCTTTAAAATGAAAAATAAAAAAATAACTCTTAATCAAGAAAAAATAGAAATAAAAGAAGTATCTAAAATAGCTGGGCTTTCATCTAAAGAGGTTAGTATAATTTCATGGCTCGAATTTTATCAAAAGTATTTTTTTACTTCAGATGATATAAGTTTCTTTTTTAATGACAAAAGAGCTCTATATAGAATAATACAAAAACTGCTTAGAAAAAAAAGAATAATGAAACTTAATAAAAATAAATATTATTTAATTCCTATAAAAGCTAGAACAGGGAAATGGAGTGAGCATGAATTCATAATGGTTGATGAACTATGCAATTCAGGAGAATATTATATTGGCGGCTGGACTGCTGCTAACTATTGGAGGCTTACTGATCAGATTCCTGCTTGGACAGAGATCTATACAAAAAATAAACAAGGTAAAAAGATTATAGGAAATACAAGAATCATTTTTCATAGAATAAGAAAAGTAGATAAAGATAAATACATAATAAAAACGATAAAAGGACATGAGTTTAAGATATTAAAAAAAGGAGAGACAAAAAAATGGTTGAAGTTAAGAGAATACCTGCTATAGAATTCGAAGTTATACTTGGAAAGACAAATTTTCTTAGAGAAAAACTAATTAAAGATTATTATCTAACTTTAATCCTCTATCTTATTAGAGACATTAAAGGCATTTATTTTAAAGGTGGAACTGCTCTTAACAAAATATTCCTCAATCATGCAAGACTATCTGAAGATCTGGATTTTTCTTTAACAAAAGATGAAAAAGAAGTAAAAGAGGATATATCAAAGGTTCTAAGTGATTCAAATTTTATTAAAGAGATTACAGAAGGCAAAAATGTTGATGGTTTCTTGAGGATGATAATAAAATGCCAGTCTGAAATAGGGGAAAGTGAGATTTTCATTGATTTGAATAAAAGAGCAAAACTTGTGCTTCCATCTGAAGAGCATGAAATCAACCATTTTTATGCTCCCTTTATTCCTAAGTTTTCTATAAAAACTGTTGCAGAAGAAGAACTGATTGCTGAAAAAACAGCAGCAACAATAGGCAGAAATAAACCAAGAGACCATTATGATGTTTATATGATATTAAAGAAAGGTATTCCTATAAATATGGAACTTGTAAAGAAGAAATGCAATGAATCGGGAGACGAATTTTCTATAATAAAAATGTTCAACAAAGCAAAAATGTTAAAAAATAGATGGGATAAAGACATGGTATTTCTTATTTCTGAAGAAATAACTTTTCAGGAAGTAATAAAATTTTTATCAAAACATTTTAATCTTAAAGAAGAAAAAGAAAAGATTAAGAAAAAGATATAAACATCTGACCATATTATATTTAATGGACATTGACAAGATTCTAGATAAAGCAGATGAAGATAGATACTATAAGGGTCAAAATTATTACAAACAAAACAGGGTAAAAAACGGGATAATTTATAATAATTATTTAATTGCAGAAGTAATAGGGAGTGATATATATAGGATTAAAATAAAACTTGGTAAAAATCCTGAATTTAATTGTACTTGTCCAGATAATGCAAATTATTGCAAGCATATTATTGCAGTATTATTAATGTATAAATATAGAAAAGAATGGTTTGTTGATTTCGATAAGTTATTATCTGATTTAGGAAAGAAAGACAAACAGGAACTACTAAATATAATCAAACAAATGTACTTAAATAAAATTGATCTAATAAGTATATTAAAAATTAATAATTTTCAAATCAAGGAAATCAATGATTTTTCAAAAGATATTTATGGTGTGGAAGATTTATTTGTAGAATATGTTCATTATGAAGAAATGTCTAATTTAATAAAAAAACTAGACTCTATAATTACTATCTCGCAGGAATTTAGTGAGAAGAAAGATTTTATATCTGAATTTGCAGTATTATGGTCTTTGATAAGAACTATTTCAAATAAAATTGGAGATTGTGATGATTCGGATGGGCAGATAGGAGAATTATTCTTTGAATGTGTTCAAGGATTTTCTAAAATTATTAATAAGGTTTTAGTAGAAAAATATAAGAGGGAAAAATTTTATCATGAAGTGCTAACCCTCTGGGAAAAGAATGACTTTGGGATAGAAGATGGTTTTTTAGATATAATAGAAGAAACTGCAACTGGAGAAGATTCCGATTTTTTAATAGAAGAAATTAAAAAGATAATTAGCAAAAATAAATCAAAATATTTTATTGAATATAAAAAAGAAGATTTAGAAGAACTTATTTCCCATCTAAAAGAATTGAAAAATGGAAAAAGCTTATAAAAAAGAAAGACCAAAATGGCCTATGCAGAGGCTTAAAGGAATGTATTTTGCTATGCATTGCTGGAAATGCAAAAAGTTTGAACTTCCTGAAGAGGAATTTGAACCTACAGAGTATAAACTGAAATGTGAAAAGAACATTCAAAGAATAATTGATATTCTAGATGTTAAAGAAATGAAATTTAAGGATTTTAACAATATTATTAAGAATAGTGAATTCTGTAGATTTGAAAAAAGAGATTTTAGTAATAATTACCCTATTTGCAAGAAATTTGGGATAACAAATCATCTCTAAAAATATAATTTATACATCAAAATATCTTGCCTAAAAGACGCCTTTTTCTAATAATATATAAATAATTTATATAAAATTTTTAGTCTGTTGTAACATTTTTATAATTCTTTGCTAATCTGTGCCCTTTGGGTTCCTGGGTTCGATTCCCAGTGAAGGCGGTTTTATATAATTATGAATCGAACATGTTCGATTCCCAGAAAAATTTTAGTCTTGACAAAAATACACTAGTTACAACAAGAGTAAAATTTTTGTGAAGGCGTTTTTATTTATAAGAAACATTTTCATAATATTTAAAAACCTAGAATTTTATTTTAGGTATATTAACAAAAAAAGGTGATAAAAATGAGTAGTTGTTTAGACTTAAGAGAGTATCAAGACAATCCTGATATGCAAAATATCTTAGGAAAACTTGTTTCTGGTAAGAGTGGATATAAATCTGTAATTGATAAAACAAAACCTATTGCAAAATGTTCGCAATGTGGAAAAATACTGGATGATTCCTGGAAATTCTGTCCTGAATGTGGTAATAGGATTAAGTGATATTATCATACTATTAATGGTAATTTATTTAGAATCTCATATATTTGCTTCTCAATCTTATTTGATTGTTAAGTACGCTTTCTATTAAAAGATGATTCTTTTAATTTGTTTTAATATGTAATATTAATAATGTGTGTAAAATGAAGAGATTAAATAGATTAAAAGATAAATTGTAGTTAAGCAGAGTATCATATCTTATTGCTGATTAGATATTTTAGTGAATTAAACTAGATAATCTCTATTATGATGATTAGTTAATATGTTTCTAATAATGATAATGCTTTAAAAACATATTATAATGTGAATTTCATGAAAAATAAGATAGTAATATTATTTATTGGATTGATATTTAGCTTGATTTTAATTAGCGGAGTTTTAGCTATGGAGGTTAAGGAATGTACTAAAGAGTGCATTAGAAATACTTCTATTAAGATTAATGAATGTCATTCTAATTTTAGTAATTGCCTTGAAAATGCAAAAATTGATTTGAAAGAGTGTTCTTCATTTTCTGGAAAGAATAAAACAATTTGTGTAAAAGATGCAAGAAATGAAATAACCCAATGTAACAGTGATAAAAAAACTTGCTTGAAAAATATTGATAATTCATTAGTTAGGTGTAAGAAAAAATGTTTATATGATGGAAAAAATATAACCTGTGAAAAAGGAAAATACAATGCAGGAGATATTTTTTTAAATGGTTGCGATAAATGTGAGTGCAATTGGAATGGAAGAGTTAGTTGCAAAACAACTGAATATTGTAATTTTAATGTTAATGATTTAAATATATCTAAGGAAAATTGTGAAACTAATAATGGACTGTATCAACCATTGTGTGCAGGAAGCATTATGAGTGCAAAATGCACTCAAGAAGTTTATTGTCAATGTGGTGGTAAATTAAATTTAACTTGTCCTTCGGATTATACTTGTTTATATGATTTTTACTTAAATAAAAATAGGAGAGGTCAATTTGCACAAGAATGGATAGAATTTCCAAACTATAGGAAAATAGGGAATGTTGGAATTTGTGTTAAAAATCCTAATCTTGCTAGTTGTGGAAATGGAGTTTGTGAAAATATTTGTGATAATGAGAATTGTTCTTTGGCTGAAACTTCTTATAATTGTGCTAAGGATTGTAAAATTTAAGAAGATCTTCTATTAAATTTTAAAACTAAATTTTGTTCTTCATCAAATACTAGAACCTCTATTGGAATATTTCTTCTACATTGAAATCCATCACTTGCTCTTGATTTTCTTTGTTTTAACAATTCAGCCTTATTGTTTAATTCTGTTTCATTATCGGCATGAAATCTAATTGGCTTGATAAAACCATAGCCAGCTTCTATATTGCAACCACAATCATAACCTAGAATTGCTAAATATTTCATTAATAATATAATCTTGTTGAATTAATAAAACTATTCTTAATCAATCTTGATTATAATGATTGTCGTACATATTTTCTATTACATTAATGGTTTTAAATGAGGAATATGTTGTTTTTTTATGAAGATTAGAGTAAAAAAATTACATGATGGAAGAATTATCAAACTGGAAAGTGGGGGGGAAATAAAAGAAGTAATGATACATGAAGATATGTTTGATAAGGAAAAAGGTAAAATATCTATATGTTTTAGAGGACATAGAAATTCTGGAATAGTTGAATTAACTGAAAAAGAGGCAAATGAGCTATACAGAACACTTGGTTCAAAAATCAATTTAATAAAGGATATAAAAATTATAAGGGGATAATCTTTGTTAGTGTTAAAATTTATTTAAATGCTCATAGATTCACATTTCTAAGAATTAGTAAGCAGGGATTAAGAGTATAAACTTATCAATAAATCAGTATATCTCTAAATAATTATAAGAACTTAATTATCTTTTGAATATTTTCTTAATCCTATGTACTATAGAACGATTCTTTTTCTTTATTCTTTGACCTTTTTGATAGGCTTTTATTTTTCTTACTTTTGAATTCATATCTTTTTTACTTGGTTTTCTAGAGTGTTTGCCTTTTTTTGATATTCTTACTACTCTTTTTTTTACTTTTTTCATTATCGCCTCTTTTTTATTTATATTGAATATGGGTAGCTGATAAAAAACCTGGCTCAGTGAGAAAGTTCCATAAATAATGGTCGAAACGGTATTGATCTATCGACTTATTTTAATGGTTATCTTTTTCGCATTATCAAACAAGCTTAACAAATGTAGATTTCATATAGAGAGTTATAGCCAGGACTCTATATTAATGTCGAACATCTGACAGAGGCTGTGATAAAAGCACCCTTTCCAGGGCAACTGGTTTATCAGCCAATATTAAAAGAAAAAAATAGTATTTAAATGATTAGTGTAATTTTTTAGTTAATACAATTAATCTTCAATTAGGAAACATTTTTTCTTGTCTAAGTAGGAATCTTTTTTAAAAAAATCAAATTCTTCATCAGATTTTTTACTATCATACTCTTTATTTAAATCAAAAAAACCAAAATTATCTATCATTTTGTTGTTATAAATTTTCTATTATTAATAATCATTACAACTATATAAATATAATTGTAAGAAAAAATAATTGATAAAAGGTTTTTAAATAGATATTGTTTATTAATCTAATGGAAGATACTAAAAAGAAAATTGACTGGAAATATGATTTGAAAGTTTATTTTGATTTTCTGTTTAAATATAAATGGATTGCGATTATGATTATATTCCTTGTCTTTATACAGGAATCTAAGAATATAATTGTGAATTATCTCTTTAAGGTTATTATAGACAAAGGAACAGGGTTTTCTTCAGGAGTTCTTTTAAGAGCTGATTTTATTTTAGCATTAGAAATTGTTGGAATTGTTTTTATTATTCTTGCATTTCTTCATGTATTTGCTAGTTATTTTAAAAATCATTTTCTTAATAGGCTTGAATTAAGCATGATGCAGGATCTAAAAACAAAATTCTTTAATCATCTTATAAGTTTAGACCATGGTTTTCATGTTACTCATAAAACAGGTAGTATGATTTCTAGATTATCTAGGGGAAATTCTGCTATAGAAAGAATGACTGATATTTTAATATTTAATCTTGCTAGCATTACTATGCAGGTAATATTTGTATTTTTTTCATTGATTTATTTGGATAAATTATCTTTCTTTATTGTTAGCATTACTGTTGTTGTATTTATTGCTTACAGTGTTATATTGCAAAGAATGCAGGAAGAATCAAATGTTATTGCAAATAAAACTGAAGATATTGAAAAAGGAACTATTGCTGATATTTTTACAAATATAGATTCTATAAAATATTTTGGAAAGGAAAAAACAATAAAAGACAAATACAAAAAACTCTCTGATGAAACAAGAAAAACTTTTTTAAAAAATTGGGACTATTATAGGTTAATGGCTATTGGCCAGAGTTTTATAATAAGTCTTGGAACTTTTATATTGATTTATTTTTCAATAACAAAATTCCTTGATGGAAGAATGACACTTGGTACTATTGCTTTTATCTATTCTGTTTATGGCATGCTGGTTAATTCCAGTTTTGGAGTTGTTCATGGAATAAGGGGGTATTATAGAAGTATGGCTGATTTTGAAGAATTATTTGGATATGGTAAGATTAAAAATGAAATAAAAGATGAACCTAATGCAAAATTTTTGAAGATAAAAAATGGGGAAGTTGAATTTAGGAAGGTAAGTTTCAATTATGGCAAAAGAAAAATCTTTGATAATTTTAATTTAAAAATTCCAATGAATAAAAAGTTTGCATTAGTTGGGCATTCTGGAAGTGGAAAAACAACACTTATAAAATTATTGTATAGAATGTACGACCTTAATGGTGGAGAAATATTAATTGATAATCAAAATATATCAAAAGTCAAGCAAGAATCTCTTAGAAATGAAATGGCAATTGTTCCACAAGAATGTGTTTTATTTGATGACACTATTTATAATAATGTTGCTTTTTCAAATCCAAGAGCAACTAGACAAGAAGTTTTAAGTGCTATAAAATTTGCACAACTTGATAAAATAATCCAAAAGTTTCCAAACAAAGAAGAAACAATTGTTGGAGAAAGAGGAGTAAGATTATCTGGTGGTGAAAAGCAAAGAGTTTCTATAGCCAGAGCAATACTTGCTGATAAAAAAATACTTGTTTTAGATGAGGCAACTAGTTCTCTTGATTCTGAAACAGAATATGAAATACAACAGGATTTAGTTAATTTGATGAAAGGAAGAACTTCTATAATAATCGCTCACAGGCTTTCAACAATAATGAAGGCAGATAATATTATTGTTATGAAGGATGGAAAGATTGTTCAGAGTGGCAATCATAATCAATTGATAAACCAAATTGGAGAGTATAAAAAATTGTGGAATCTACAAAAAGGTGGATATATGAGGGATTAGGATAAAATGAAGAGGCTGTTCAGATTTAGATATCCAAAAATTGCAATATTAATTGCATTTATGGCAATTGCATATATCCTTTTTAGTGATTCTAATGTAAGTAGTTTTGTTAATAATATTGGGACTTATTATGAATATATTGGATATTTCTTCGCGGGACTTTTATTTTCATTTGGATTTACAACCCCTTTTTCAGTAGGGTATCTTATTGTTTCTAAACCAGATAATATATTTCTAGCTTCAATAATGGGTGGAGTGGGGGCATTAATTTCAGATATTGTTATCTTTAAAATAATAAAATTTTCATTTATTGATGAATTTCAAAGACTTAAAAGAACTGAGAGAATCCGAGAGTTAAGAGACTTGATTGAATATGAATTTGGACACAAAATAAAAAATTACCTTTTGTATATTTTTGCTGGAATTGTTATAGCAAGCCCTCTTCCTGATGAACTTGGAGTTATTATGCTTGCTGGATTAACTAAAATCAGAATAAGAAGCTTTATGGTTATTAGTTTTTTATTTAATACAATTGGTATTTTTATTATATTATTGATTTAATTCATAAGTTATATAAAGTAAAGTTTATTAGATTGTTTATGGTTAGTATAAAAAATATTGTGTTTGGAATTGCAATCTTTATACTTACAATATCTGTTGGAGTATATGGAATAAGCACTTTCTTAGATAAGTCTCCACAATATGATAAAGTTTGCCCTCCAAGACAGATTTTAAATGAAGAACAATGCGTTATTGAGAATGGAACTTGGACAAATTATAGTTATATACCTGAGTCAAAACCAATTCTTGCAAATGAAAGAGGATATTGTGATACCTATACCATCTGTCAGCCAAAATTTGATGAATTGAACAGAATTCATTCTAGAAAAATTTTCTTTTTTGCACTTCCTCTTGGAATTGTGATTATAATCATTGGGGCATTATTATTTGGATTAGAAAGTGTTGGAAGTGGACTTATGGCTGGTGGAGTTGGAATAATATTGTATGGAATTGGTTCTGTTTGGCCTTATGCAGATGATTTGATTAAGTTTATATTATCTTTAATAGGATTGATTATTGTTATTGGAGTAAGCTATTATGCTAATAATAAATGGAAAATTTTTAAGAAGAGAAAATAATTATTTTTTCTCTAATTCTCTTAATTTCATTCTAATTATTTTTCCAGAATTTGTTTTTGGAATAGATTCTACAAACTGAATTGTTTTTGGATATGCATGTCCTGCATAATTTTCCTTTACAAATAAAGAAAGTTTTTGTTTTAATTCTTCACTTTCTTTAAAATTTTTATTTAATACTATAAATGCTTTAAGGATTGCTCCTCTTATTTCATCTGCAATTCCTATTACTGCTGATTCTTTTACTGATTTGTGTTTCATTAATATTGATTCGATTTCTATTGGTGAGACTCTTTCTCCTGAAGTTTTGATTATATCGTCTTTTCTTCCTATGAAAAATAAGTAACCTTCTTTATCAATGGTTGCAGCATCATTAGTTCTAAACCAATTATTTTTAAAATAATCTTTGTGCATTTTTTCATGTTTGTATATATTTGTCATTAAAGCTGGAAAATCTGGTTTTAATGAAATTGTATCATCAATGATTTTAACTGTAATTCCGGGAATTGCTTTTCCCATAGAACCATATTTTTTCTTTAATCCTTTCCATGTTGCAATAACCATTGCACCTGTTTCTGTTTGCCAATAGGTATCATTTATTTCAATACCAAGAGTTTTATAAAAATCAAATACTGCTTTTGTTAATGCTTCTCCAACAGAACAAATATTTCTTATTCCATTTAAATCTTGTTTTTTAATTTCTGGTTTTAACATCCTTAGGGCTGTTGGAGCTGTATAAATTACTGAAATTTTATTTTTATTAATAAATTTTATCCAATTTTTTGCATCAAAATGTGCTTCTAGAATATATATTGAACATCCTATTGATAAGGGGGCTAAAATTCCATATACAGTCCCTGTAACCCATCCTGGATGAGCAGTACAAAAGTAATTATCATTTGGTTTTAAGTCTAAAACAAGTTTTGCAGTATAATGCTGTTGAATTAATGCTTGATGTGATATTTCAACACCTGCAACAGGAGTTCCTGCTGTTGAAGAAGTAAATATCATTACAGCTGTATCTTCTCTTTTTTTTTGGATAGCTTGAAAATATTTTGATTGTTTCAAAATATCTTTTTTATATTTGCCTTCATCAATAATTAAAATATGTTTTAAGGATGGAACTTTTTTCTTTATATTTTTTGGAATTCTTTTTGCTAATTCTGAATTTGTTATCAATACATCAGCATCTCCTCTATGTAATCTTAGTTCAAGTCCTTGTTCTTGAAATGCTTCAAATAAAGGAAGTGCTATGCTTCCATGCTTAATTGTTCCAAGTGTTGCAATATACATTTCAGGAATTTTTGGAAGAAATAAAAAAACTCTTGAGGATGGCTTAATTTTTAATTTATTTAATAGATTCGCAAATTTATTTGTTTCTTCTTGAAGTTGTTTGTAAGTAAATGTTTTAGTGGATTTATTTTCAAATTCAAATGATAATGCTAGTTTATCTGGAGTTTTAATTGCATGCCTATCAAGACATGATTCAATCATGTTCATCTTATCATTATGAATAACTATATCTTTTTCATGCTGTTTCCAGATAGGGTTTAGTTTCATCTCATCACCTCTTTTATATTATCTAAAAACTCATTTATATCTTTTTCTAATTCTTCAAAAATTGCATGATAAACCAGAACATCATCAATTTTACCATATTGATGTGCTATAAAATTTCGCATACCCTTTGCATTTTTTAATTTTTTTGTTAAAATCTCTGATATTATTTTGTTTTTATATAATATATCAAATATTTCATTTTCATATTCAGGATATTTAAATTCTTTATGGTTCATTACAAGAAAAGCTAAGTCTTCTACAGCTTCAATAATTTTTTCAAAATAATGTTCGCAGATTGCTTTTAATTTAAAATCTTTCTTATAATCTTCTAATTCTAAACTTTGGGGAATTGAGCTGTATAATTCTTCCATAAATTTATCTATCTGCTCTATTTTTTCATCGATTCTCTCTTTTATAGATGGTTTTGCCATTTTTATCAATCTCCTTTTTTATTTTATCTGGAAGAATATTATACACCTGAACATCTACTTTTTCTGGAAGATTTCCTAATATATTTTTTCTGAATTCAAATGCATCGTCCTCATTAATGCTTTCTTTAAATTTAACAGCAAGGTCAATGTCTGAAAAAAGATGAAATCTTTTTTCAGCTAAAGAACCAAATAATATAATCTCTTTAATTTTCCAAAACCACTGGTGATTTTTTATAAGTTCTAATGTTCGACCTATTAGGTCTTTTGTATTTTTTCCATGTTTTAACTCAAATTCATTTAGATAAGGTGTTAGAGATTTTATTGCTTCAAATTTTTTTCTTATATCTCTTGAAAGACGTGTTTTTTCAGAAGGTGATAAACTAACTCCAACTAATTGTTTTTCAATTATCTTTAATTCTCTTTCACCAAAGATTTTTCTTAGATTTTCATTTTTCTTAATTGTATTTAAGAGGCTCATTTTATATCACCATTATGATAATAGTTATCATAATGGTGATAACTATTTAAACCTTTCTTCTTTTAGAATTATTTTTAATTTTCTCTCTACCGTAAATAAGCCAGCCTATTATTACAAGCCCTAAATTTATTACTCCGAAAACATTTGCTAGTATTAATGGAAAGTTGTTTATTTCAATGCCATATAATAACCATATTATTGCTGCAATAAATACAAAGGAATAGGTTATTATGGAGATGTCTTTTGCACTTTTTCTTCTAAATATTTTTATCCATTGCGGAAGATTTGCTAATCCGCCTATTGTTCCGAAGATTGTTGCTAATATGGACAGAATTGTCATTTCATTAACTCCTTGTTTACATAATTTAAGCAAACTTTTTGATTGAGCCATTTTAATGATGAAAATGCTTTATCAAAATCCAACCATTTGTAATCTGAATGCTCTTTTTTGTCTAAGGTTACCTGTTTACTATTTATTTGAACTGAAAAAAGATGGTATGTTTGATGGGTTATTCCTGGTCTGTCTTCATATTCTTTATCATACTTATAATTTCCTCTGATTTTGTAGGATTTTATTTTTAATGGAGCTTGTCCTGTTTCTTCTTTTGATTCTCTTTTTACAGTATCTAATTCTGTTTCACCTTTTTCAATCCCTCCTTTTGGAAACTCCCATCCAATCCAATGTTTGTTTCTTTTTAATAAAAGATATACTGGCTTATTATTTTCAATTAGATATACTAAAATAAAAACTCCTTTCCTAAACTTCTTTTTCATATTAATTGAAAATTTCTTTAATATATAAAAGTTCCTTATTAGACTATTAATGATAAAAATTATTTAATAAATTAGCCCATAGATTAAGGAGATTAAGGTTATTCTGCACTAAACTTTTTACTGATTTGCCTTACTACCTCTGAACTCTTTATTTTATATTTATTATTAATATCAAAAAAAACAATGTGCCACCACACACTAAACAGGCTGAGTCACAATTCAAATAGTTTGAATTGATTATCAATTCAAAAAATAAAATCTTATTATTATGAACTATTTTTCCTCTTG
>JAGVWZ010000013.1 GCA_018304045.1 Candidatus Pacearchaeota archaeon
CTCCCTTTCTACCAAGCCGAATCATTCGGGAAAAACTTGGTTGACAGGGAATTAAACAAGCTGGCCCAAAAGGAAATTAAGGAAATAAGGGCAATAGACCCTCGCATTGACCAAAAAGAGGTTGAAAGGCGGGAGATGTCTATCCTAAACAACGCGAAGTTAAGGCAGGAAATGATGGACAAATGCGTTGAGATTCTTGAACCGGAGGACTTTAACTACGCTTCACCGAAGGAAATTTTGAAAGAAGTTTTGGATGAGATAGAGATTGCATTAAGGGATGAAAGAGGTCTCGTTACTCATCAAAGAAGACTTGCTTTTTCCTTGTCTTTAGGAGTTGTTAATTTAATCGAGTTATATTTTCATAAACTAAGCATTATAAAAGAGGGAGCAAAAATAAATCATAAGTGGCTTAAAAGAAAAAGAGAAACTCTTTTTGAACATTTGCAGCAACAAATAATTTCTCCAATAGATTCTATTGAAAATATTAACAGTATTGTTGATATTGCAATCAAAATTGAAGAAAAAAGAGATGATTTAGCCTATGGGGCGCCTTCAACAGAAAAAGTCATTCAAGAAAAAATAAATTTATTTTTTGAATTAAAGGGGATTACAAGATGGAAAATCTAAAATCTTATGCAAGCTATTTTGTAGCATATCTAATAAATAATTTACAAAATGAAAAAGAAATTGAAAGAATAGTTTTATTTGGAAGCGTGGCAAAAAATCAAGAAAATAAGGAAAGTGATGTTGATATTTTTATTGAAGTCAAGAAAAAATCTAATAAATTTGAAAATGATATAAAAAGAATTTTAGAAAAATTTTATAAAAGCAGGGAGGCTTTATTGTTCAAGGCAAGAGGAATTGATAATAAAATTAATCTTAAGATTGGAAAATTAGAAGAATGGAAAGATCTGCAGAGAAGCATTTCTTCTGAGGGAATTGTTCTTTATGGAAGATATGAATCTGGTAAGCTTCCTTCAGATGTTAAGCATTTTATAATAATTTTTTGGGATAAAATAGAAAAAAATAGAGGTGCTTTTCTTAATAAAATCTATGGGTTTAAAATAAAAGATAAAAGTTATGAAGGATTATTATCAAAATTTACAGGAAAAAAATTAGGAAAAAGCTGTATTATGATTCCCATACAAAATAAGGTAGATATTTTTAAATTGATAAGAGAACATAAAGTAAGCGCAAAATCAATTGAAGTTTTTGTTTGAAAATAAGTGATATAATATTTATAAAGTAAATTATTATCATATGATTATTATTTCTTATTCTAAATTATGATTATATTTAAATAGGATTTAAATTGTTTTGATTCATGCAAGTTAAAATTTATAGTTTTGGTGCTGTTGGTGCATGCCCTGGTATGAGACCTTTTAGTGGAGAAACTGTTGAATCTATTTTGGGATTAGAAGAAGATTTTCCTAGTTTTGATCAATTACAAAAAGCTTATTGTGATATAAATGGCTATTTTGAAAAAAATGGATTTTGTTGTGTTGGAGTTCCTGTAAAAGATTTAGGAAATGGATTACCAAGAATGTTAAAGATAATGACCAATGGGAGTGTTTTAGTTGATCATACAATTGCTCATTCTAGATTTGGGAATCGGGGAGCAATGGAACTAGAGGTATTTTTAGCAGGTTCTGTTTCTGAGGTTGATGGTCTTTCAGGATTAGTGAGAGATGCTACAGAACTTATAATGCCCTATTGTAAAAGATTTGGAGTTTTTAATCTTGGGGTTGGGAAGATTACTAGATTTGGTAGTGTTAATAGAATGATACATGATTATGTTACAAAAGGGCCTAAGGTTAGTGTTCATGACCAACATCATAGTCCTGCTATTCTTGAAAGATTAACCCAAACATTACTTTTACCTAAATTTGATGATTATGTTGAATCAGGTGTTAGGGATGTTTATGCTGGAAGAAGGAAATTGGATTAATATGTTCTGTCTGGAATTAAATTCATTGAATTGTTATCCTATATAAAATCACTTATTTTTCTTTCTCCTCCTTATTAATTAGAGGGGAGTAAATAAAAATCAGACAATAATCAGTTTAAATTTTGGGAATCTAAAGAACTTCGGACAGAGCAGATGAGTAGAAATATAATTTAGTAAGTAATCTTGGATTTAAATGATTATTGGTGATTAAAGGATGTTTTTTATCTCAATCATTTTTTTAAATAGATATTGATTATGAAATAAAAATGAATATAGAATATACTCCAAAATCTGACTTTGAAAAGGAAGTTAGGGATTTTTGTGATAATAGTTTTTCTGGTATTGGTAATTTTCATATACATGGAGATAGGGCCTATACTCGGAGGGATAAATATTATGCTCATCATGGTGTTAGTGTGGATGATATAGCAAGAAGGACTCTTCCTGAAAAACAAAGACTTACATGGGTGCTCCACAAAGGACCTGGATTTACTTCTGAATGTATTGAAGAAAGGATGAGAAGACTTTTGGAAGAATCAATAAGGTTTGGTGTTAGGAAAATGTATACAACAATTGATGCAACACATAATACTGAATTTAAAAGTTTGGAGATTGCTGAAAAATTAAAAGTTGAATATAAAGGAAGAATTGATCTTTTTATAGGTGCATATAATCCTTCTGGATTTAAGGATTCAGATCCTAGAAGATATGAAATTTTTGAAGAGGCTGCAAGGAGATCTGATTTTATTGTAGGTCTTGCTGAAAAAGATCGCAAAGATGGGCATATTGGAGAAAGACAGCATAATTGGTATGTTTTGCAACTTGGATATAGATTGGGTAAACCAATGCAATTCCATGTTGGGCAGGAGAATAGGCCTGGTGATATGACTACTGAGACACTTTTATCTGATCTTGAATTTTTGCAGGATATTGATCTTCGTGTCTCTCCTGAAAGATTTCCTCAGATAGATATGGTTCATGTAATATCCAGTTCTGCAAAACCATATGATGAATTTTTAAATACAGCCAGAAGGATGGCTGAGAGGGGAGTTGGAATAGTATGTTGTCCAAGAGCAGCAAGTTCAATGCTTCAAGATTTTAGTATAAATGCTCCAATACATAATAGTATTGCAAGGATTTGGGATTTTGCTGTTAATGGCGTCAATATAAGGGGATTTGGGGTGGATAATCTTGATGATATTTATGTACCTGCATCAAGTCCGGATGTATATGATGATTTAGAGGATGCTGCAAATTTATTAAGATTTTATAATCAAAGAATTCTTGCAAAAATACTGTGTGGAGAACCTCTTGATCCTTTTGATGTTGGAACAATTCAAAGAGATTTATTTTCAAAATAAATTCTTTAATATTTCTTATTTTTTTATCATTACATTGGAATATATGTATTTTTATTCAACTATATTTATAAATTAATTTTTTTATTTTATTGTTATAAAATAAAAATATTTAATATGGGAAAATCTGAATTAAGGCTTAGAATCTCTAGTGATGAAAAGAGATTGCTTGTTGGTAGATTGAGAGAGGAATTTGATGTTTCTGATAAAGGTTTTAGGCATGTTAGGGTAAGAAATCCTCAACCTGATCATCCTATGTGGGGGCTTCCACTTCCTGTTGGTTGTTTTTGTTGTGATAGTTTTTATTTAGTTAACACTGGAGTAGAAGCTCTTGGTGAATATCATGGAAGATTAAGGAAAATCTATAAAGAGGTTACAGGCAGAGATCCTGTTGAAGAATAATAAAAAATTTAGAAATATAAAATAAATTTATAATTATATTATTTTTATAATACAGTGAATAGTGATGATAGAGATTGATAAAAGTGGTTTTGGCAGTAAAGCAATAACTCCTACTAATCGTGGTGATAGATTTGTTCTTGATGAAGTTGGGCACATGACTATGGGAGAATTTGATTTAGAATGCATGTGTCATCCTCAAAATCCTTTGATTAATAGATATCTTGATTTAGTTTCTTCAGGTTATGGTTATGGTGCTTTATCTGATGGTTCAAAGACTTAGTTTATTATCACATAAATCTTTTTAAATAACTGATTTATATTTTTTTCATGGGTTTACCAACTATTGTTAGTGGATATAGGTGTAATGATTGTGGGCATATATTTGAAATTCCAAAAGATTCTGCTGAAAGAGTAACATTAATGGAAGGTCATTTTCAGATGCCAGTTATTTCACTTCCAGCTGGAATTGTTTTAGCAGTATGCAATAGCCATGGGCCTGATGCTTATAGAATAGTTGGAAGTCCTGAAAGGATTGGTGTAGATCATTATTCAGTTCATAATGTTCATGAATTTAATCCTGATATGGGTTCAAAAGGATTATTTACTAATGTTCTTAATGAACAAAATGCCGGAGTTATTATTGCTGAGTTTTCTAAAGGTAAATATAGATTTATCGATTCTGAGTCTAGGGAATGGTTTGCTAATCAATTTGATTCTGAATTATCACAGGAATTGAAATTACCTGGATTGATTTTAGATCCTAGTAAAGTCTTGGATTCTGTAACTGAATCTGAAAGAAGAGGTTTGGATAGATTATTGAGATTTGCTTAATTTTACCCTTTAAATCCTTTTGATTTTGCCCATTTAAGCAGATTATCCCATGTTTGTTTTTCTTTTGAGTATTTTTCTTTATACTCTTTATTCTTTTTCTCCCATTCTTCATATGCCTTTTTATTTTTTTCATGATTCTTTTTCCAGTCTTCGTAATCTTTTTGATATCTTTTTGTATCTCTTTCATAAATGCTAATTAATTCATTAATGAGAATATCAAAACTTTTTCCTTTTTCAGATATGTTTAATTTTAATAATCTGTTCTTTGTATCTTCACTTATTTTAATGGTGGTTATTTTCATATACTTAGTATACCAAGTATACTTTATAAATGTTTTGTTTAGAATTCTTTTAGTTTCTTAAGAATTTCTTTGTTAATATTATCTATGTGTTGATCGCCATTTATTTTTATGGTTAGATGTTTGTATTCATTTAAAATAGGTTCTGTTTCTTTGTGATAAATTTCTAGTCTTTTTCTTACTGCTTTAGGATTATCATCTGCTCTTTTTATAAGTTTTCCATTGCAAATATCGCAGAATTTTGGATTTTTTGGTTTTGGTTCTGTGATTAGATTATAGCCTACTTTGCATTTTTCACAGGTAACTCTTCCAGAGATTCTTTTTATAGATGTTTCATCATCAAGTTCGATGTCTATTACTTTGTCTATGTTTGTTATTTTTTTTAAAAGATAGGCTTGATTAATTGTCCTTGGAAAACCATCTAGAATAAATCCTTTTTTATAATCTAGTTGTGAGATTCTTTGTTTTAATATTTTAATTACTAGTTCATCTGGAACTAGTTTTCCTGAATTCATGTAGGAATCTAATTCTTGTTTTAATTCTCCTTTTATGGATCTGAATAAATCTCCTGTTGAAATATGGGGCATATTAAGTTCTTTTGAAATTATTGCTGCCTGGGTTCCTTTTCCACTTCCTTGAGGGCCTATAAATAAAAGTTTCATTGTTATTACCTTTTTGTATTATAAAATGGGAAAAAGAGTTTTTAAAGATAATCATAAGGATTATATACTTATTAGCCCTAATATTGATATGGATTTATTTGATTTAGATAATGTTAGTGATTGTGCACCTCTTGGAAAATTATTTTCAATAGTCCTTAGGAGGCATATTTCAGATAATTATGAAAGATCATGTTTAAGATATGATAATCAATCTGGTAATTATAGAATTGTTAGTTATTTTAATGGCAAAGAGATTATTATGCCTTTTTTTCCTCATGATATTGTAAATTCGTCTTTAATAAGAGCAGGATTATTAGGTGGAATTGAGTTAAATGAAGAGGAATCAAAGGAGGGCATTATAACATTAATTCCAGGACAGGATAAATCTGGAACTATTAATGCATTATATGGTGGAAAAGAATATTCAGTTCCTGTTGTATTGAGAAAAGAAAAAGATAAGCCAGAACTTATTTTAGGAAGAGCAAAGAGTGTTGAAAGAGTTGCTGCAAGATTAGAAACAAGGGTAGAGAGAAAGGCTGCATAATTAGCTTGATGTTTATTTGTTTTTATATATGTCCTGATCGTATGAAACCTAACGGTTTCCTAACAAGTCACCTTCCCTAGAATTTGTTTTTATATATGCCCTGGTGCTAAAATATTATAGGGAAGATGTTTTAATTTATTTACTGATTCTTGTATTTTTTCAGGAACTGATTCTTTGAAATCTGTTCTTCCTATTCCAAAATGGAATAGTGTATCTCCTGAGAATAGGATATCTTTATACATAAATGCAAGAGAATCTTTTGTATGTCCTGGAACTTTTATTGGTCTCATGTTTAATAAAACAAGTTGATTGATGTTTTCTTCTGAATAAATGGTTGCATTTGGAAATAGGTAATTATTTTCAATATGGTCTGGATGTTTATGGGTTATGAGTAGGATATGAACATCTCTTGGATTTATTTTTAATTTTTCTAATTCATTTAATAATTCTTGGGTGTTTTCTTCACTTGACGTATCTATGAGTATATTGTCCCTATCTTGTTTTATAACATAAACGCAACTTCCAAATTCCTTAAAATATATTTGAAATACGTTTTCTGCAAGTTTATTTGTTGGCATTATAATTATCTAATTCATTTATTATTTTTTTTATAATCTCTACGTCTTTATCTAGTTTATCTATGTCCATTGTTGTTTCTAAGGTTATTTCTGCATTTTTTGGAAGAAGAGAAATTATTTCTTTTATATCAAAGTCAGAGTCTTCTAATGATAGATGGGTTTTGCTTTCCTTTATTATTTGTCCCCCTAGATGATAATGTATTGGTTTTAGTTTTAAAAATTCTTTAATCACTTGAATATAATCTTGTTTTAATGAGGTGGCTGTTTCTATTGCATGATTTATATCAAGGCAAAATTTTTTATTTGTTTTGTCTAGGAATTCTTTTATATCTAATGGTGTTAGGCCGATGGAATCCTCAAGAGGAATTAGATTTTCTATTAAAATCCTTTTATCATCTATATTCTTTAAAAAATCAATTGCTTGTTCTTTTGAACATGTTTTATTTTGCGAACTTCCTGGATGAACTATTATTTTATTACTTTTAGTTTTATTTGCAAGATCTATTGCAAAATTAATTGATTTTAGGTTTATTTCTTTTTTTAATTTGTCTGCATAATCAATATTAAATCTACTATGTTGCGCATGAATTACTATTGGTAGTTTAAATTTTTTTAAAAAATCATAGTCATTTTTTTCTACAGCCATTATTTCAAAAAAATCTACTTTATCTTTGAAATGTTCAAGAACCTGTTCATTGCTAAATGTTTTAACGCCTATTTTCATAAAATCAGGAAATAATTTTAGTTTATATATGTTTATTAAATGTTAGATTTTATATAGTTTTTTAACTTTATGTTTATTATGATAATTTAAGTTAAAGTTTATCCTTGTTTTGAAGGAGAAGAAATTATTAAGACGACACTTTAAAGTGGAAATAAAGATTATTAAAGGGATGATAAATAGAAATAAGATAATTAGACTAGAAGATAATTAATCTTATAAATTGATTTATTTTTTATTATTAATGAAAGCATATTATTTTATTAGTCCTATTGGAAGTGAATTTCTTTATATTGATTCTATATTACTTTCTTATAGGCATATTACTGAAGATAATCCTCATCATAAATTTTCTCCTGAATTATTGAGGAAATTTAAATTAGCTGAAAGAAACGGAAAATTTAATAAATATTCTCTTGAGAAAAGAGATTGGGATTTTGAAGAATTAGATATTAGTGATAAAGTAGTTGGGGATTTTATAAATGCGTGTTTTAAGCGTAGATCTAAAAGAAGACTCAATAGTCATGCGAGTAGAATATTTAATTGGGCTTTTAGTCATAGTAATCTTGCTGTTGAAAGTGGACTACGGGATGAAGATGATACTATGGATACTGGGAATAGGGAAGTATTGCATGAAGGAGGATATAAGGAGATTCTTCCTTTAGAAGAGGTAGAAGATAAGTCTGATAACTGGTGGGCTGAAGGTCAAGAGCCTCCTTATTAATAACTTTTCAATGACTCTATAGTTTTAAATAAATGTTTTTTATTGTAAAAAAGGTGATTATTATGGGAATAAGATATGAATTAGCTTGAAAATTGTAATTACCCTTAAAACAATTTTCAGATACAGAAAATTTGAGATAATTTTCTGTCTCTTCAGCTAATGAACTTATAAATACTCAATAACTTAAATAATACATAATAAAAATGGGAATAAGATATGAATTAGCTGAAGATATTCAAATGAAAGTTAATGAACTATCCAGGATGTTGTTTCCTCATATTAAAGTAGATTCTGTTATTTGTATTAGGAGTTTTGGGAGCAGTTCTAGGGGGACTATTGCAAGATGCCATGCACTTGGAAAAGCAATGCAACTTGCGCTTGGAAGAAAAGGATTTTATGTAATAGAGGTTATTAGCAGAAGATTTGATAGAATGAGTGAAGTTGATCAAACAAAGACTTTGATTCATGAATTAATGCATATTCCTAAAACCTTTGGTGGAGGATTTATTCATCATAATGTTGTTCATGTTAGAAATGTTGAAAGAGTTTATGAGCATTATTGTAATCTAAAAAAGAATAGTTTTGATGGCTATAATAATAATAATAATAATAATAATAATAATAATAATAATAATAATAATAATAATCCTGAGAATGAATTGAAGTTTAAAGATAAAGTCTTAGACTTAGATATAGTTGATATTAATCCTAAAGTAACAGTTGCGGATAGAAAAAGGAATTGGTGGTTTGGATAGAATTATTTGTTACTTTTAAATAATAGTAACATATAGAAAAGTTTATAAATCTAAAAATAATAGAAACATTATGAAAAATGAACAAGTAAGATTAATACCAAGAGAATTAAGGGAAGCAGATTTTCCTAGTGCAAGGTTTCTTTCAGAAGAAGAACAGACAAAATACGAAGAAGCTTGCAAAAGGTCTAACTTTTTAGAAAAGGCTAAAGAAGTTCTTAATATCAGAAGAAAGGGTTCAAATTTATTTAAAGTTTTGTTTTTAAATCAAATTGGAATTAAAACCGCTTCTTTAGGAGAATTAGAATCTGCTTTAGAAAATGGTCTTTGTTTACAAGGGCAATATGAAGATGCTTCTGCTGTTGTTTTAAGAAGTGCTGGAGATTCTTACTCTGATAATGATTATATTGCAAGATCTTTAGCAGATTCTTTAGGGGTACAGAAAATTACTAGTCCTTTGGTTGTTATTGGACTTGAAATTGTCGCAGATGATAAATCAAAATATGGTTTAAATTTAAAGAGAACTGAAAAAACGCAGGTTGTAGATGCTCCCTCTTTAGGGCATGAAAATCATCAAAGGAAATTTTTAAGGATAAATCCAGATTATTCAATTGATTTTAATGATAATGGGAATAGAACTCTTTGGACAAGAGATAATGGCATTTCCAGGTTGTACTTGGGCAGGGACTTGGACTTGTATTCCAGGTACGAGTATCTTGCTGACTCGAACGACGTTGGCAGGGTGGTGATTGTAAGTTCTGGCGAAGCTGGCGCGAAAAATTTTGAACAGTATGTTTCTCAATTAAATGCTGAAAGACAAAGACAAATTGCTGATGTTGAATTAAGATATACTAATGCAATGAATGTTTTGAAAGGCGAATAAACTTAAAAGATAATTTCTCTTTGGTAAATTCCTAGCTTTTGTTCATTAGAACCTTGCTAGGCCACAAGCTGATTAATAGAACTTTCTTTATTGAAAGTCATTAAATTCAAATTCAACATTAAGTAATTTTTATAAATGAAATATGAAGAATTGGTGATTTACTTTTAATTAATTGGCTAACATTTCCAGGTTGTACTTGAACAGGAACTTGAACTTGAATTCCAGGAACGAGAATCTTGCTAACTCGAACGACAATGGCAGAATGGCTTAGAAAGGCTAGGAATTTATTTAATGACAAGAACTTATAACAATTTATATTCAAAAATTTATGATATCGATAATTTAATGAGAGCTTGGAGAAAAGCTAGAAAAGGTAAAACAAAAAAACATTACGTTATTGAATTTGAAAAAGATACAATTGGAAATTTATTTCAATTACAAAAAGAGTTAATTGATTATACTTATATTCCTAAGCCTCTTGTAAACTTTATTTTAAGAGATCCTAAAACTCGTAAAATCTCAAAATCTGCTTTTAGGGATAGAATTATTCATCATGCTATTATTAGAGTAATTGAATCTTTGTTTGATAAGTCATTTATTTATGATTCCTGTGCAAATAGAAAAGGAAAAGGTAATTTATTTGCAATAAAAAGATTTGAATCTTTTATTAGAAAAGTTTCAAAAAATGGTAAAATAAATGGGTGGTTTAACAATAATCAGATTAGAGGTTATTGCTTTAAGGCAGATATTAGACATTATTTTGAAGAGGTTGATCATAATATTTTGCTAACTATAATGAAAAATAAAATTTCAGATGAAAGGGTTATTGGGTTAATTGAGAAGATATTAGCCAATTTGCCTGAAAGGCAATTGGGGGGGGGGGCGAACGATTTTTCCTGCTAGGAAGGGAATGCCTCTTGGTAATTTAACAAGCCAATTCTTTGCGAATGTTTATCTTAATGAATTAGACTATTTTGTCAAGCATAAATTAAAAGCAAAATATTATATAAGATATGTTGATGATTTTGTAATTTTAGATAGCTCAAAAGAACGACTTCATTCTTGGGAGATGGAAATTGAAAACTTTTTGAGAGATAGCTTAAAACTTAAATTGCATCCAGAAAAATCAAGAATTATCTCACTTTCAAAAGGAATTGATTTTGTAGGATTCAGGAATTTTTATTATTATAAACTCCTTAGGAAAAGAAATGTTAATAATATTAAAAGAAAAATTGAGTTACTTAATAAATGTGATTTGAGCTATGAAAAATTCTTAGAAAGCTTTAATGGTTGGAATGCCTATGCGAAATGGGCTAATAGTTGTAATTTGATAAGTAATTTGATAAGTAATTTAATAAAGAATATTAAGAGTTAAGGTTATAAATCCACGAATTATTATTAATCTATGAAAATGGTGAAATTTAATTTTAGTTATAAAAGAAAAGAATTCAATATTGATGTTAAGGAATGTAATGGTATTAACCAGGGAATTGGGTTAATGTTTAAAAAGAAAAGTAAACCTTTGTTATTTAATTTTAAGAAACCTGTAGGCATTTCAATTCATTCATTTTTTTGTGTGGCTTTTATTGCAATTTGGTTTAATGGAAATAAGATTGTTGATGTAAAATATGTTCCTCCTTGGAAAATTGGGATTAAACCGATTAGGCCTTTTGACAAATTTATTGAAATTCCTATTAATGATAAGAATTTTAATAGTATTAAATTATTAATTAAAAAGTAACAACCGACGACAAAATCTTTCCGTCGGTGAGGAGAAAGATTTAAATAGTCTTTTTAATAATATATATTAAATAATGGGGAAAATATCGAGGATATTTTTCTGTTTTATTAATTTAAATAGGTCTTAATATACATAAAAAGGAGGTAAAAAAATGGGAAAAATAATTGTTAAAAAGGTTATAACAAGAAAACCTGGACATTTATATTACGTTGATGGACAAGGTAATGTTTGTGAGGCTGTTATGGCTAGAGGCGGAAGAAAGAAGAAAAAAAGATAATTTTATATTCTTTATTCTGGGGCAATAAGAGGTGATTTTTTATTTTTTTATAATTTTGTGTTTTTTATTTTATTTATCGACGATACAAAAAGTTTATATAGGTAAGATGTATTTTATTATTAGTATCTTTTAAAAGGAGGTAAAAAAATGGGAAAAATAATTGTTAAGAAAGTCATTAAGAGAAAACCTGGATGTTTATATTACGTTGATGGACAAGGTAATGTATGTGAGGCTATTATGGCTAGAGGCGGAAAAAAGAAGAAAAAAAGATAATTTTATATTCTTTATTCTGGGGTAAGAAGAGGTGATTTTTTTATTTTTTATTTTTTTTTGATAACATTTATAAATAGATAGTATTTATTATATTTATGAAAAGAAAGGTGAAGGTAAAGTTAACGGGTGTTTATTTTATTGTCGTATTATTAATTATATCTGGATTTTTCTTTTTTATTAGTTTTAAATCAAGTGATGATTATGATTTTGAAAGAGTAACTGGTAATGTTGTTTCTAGTTCTGATGCTGAATCTTATTTTAAGAATAATTTTGGTATTGGTCTTTCTAATATTTATTTTGGGGACTTACATTCACATACTGATTACTCTCTTGATGCTGCATTAATATCCATCCTTGTAGGTTCTAATATTTCTGTATCTAAAAATTTTATTTATGGCAAAACTAATGAAAGCCTTAGTTTTGCAGTTGCAAGCGACCACTCAGAAGGCCCTAATTATAATGCAGAGCCTTTTTTACATAAATTGCAGGGATATAATTTATGGAAAAGCATGATTGCCATAGCAAAAAAGTATAATAAGGAAAATTCTGGAAAATCAGATTATATATTATTTCCTTCATATGAATATTCTAGTTCAGAAACAGGTTCTGCAAATGTTTCTTCAGACATTGGATCTTCTAAGGGCTATGGTCATAAAATAATTATTTTTAAGGAACTTAATGGAAAGATGCCGCAAGATATTCCTTCTGAAAGATTTACTATTTGGAATAAAACAATCTCAAAAGCTGATACTTTTGTTGAAAATGTTTATGGGATATATGCCGGATATGATAAATATAAGGGAAATGTTTTAGTTATCCCTCATACTGTATCAAGTGTTGCTGGAAAGATCTGGATGGATTGGGAATCTGTTAATTCTGATTTTATAAGAGTTGTTGAAACTTGTTCCATGCATGGTAATTTTGAAGGTCGTTCTCCTGCTAATGCAAGTTGTAGTAATGATTATGTTGTTGATTTTAGTGATGCAGCAATGGATAATAATCATAGCATGAGAAACATGCTCTATGAATATTGGATAAAGAAAGGAAATCCAAAATACACTTTTGGATTCATAGGAAGCACTGATAACCATATTGCGTCTCCTGGAATTTTTAGCGAGATCAGCCAATACTTTTCAATGTCTACAAAACCAACATCTTCTTCAGGATCTATTACAAAAATAACTTCTGATGAAAAAACATATCTTAGTTCAGTTGACACAATCATTAATCTTTCCACTGATTCTAAAAGTTCAAGTAGTTTACCTGGAGGAGAAACTATTTATCCAGGAGCTGTTGTAGGAATTGTTGCTAAGAATCTGACAAGGGATAATCTTTGGAGTGGTTTGTGGAATAAACATACTATTACAACAAAGACTTCTAAGTATCATAGAAGATTGCCTTTATTGTTTGGTGTTGAGGCAAATGGAAAAAATTATTTAATGGGTGATTGGATTAATTCAAGTGCAAGTTCAATAAGATTGATTGCAGTTACAAAAGATGCAACAAAAATAGATATTATACTAGATGGCTGTTTATTTGATGAAGTAAATCAGAGTTATTTAGATAAAACAATACAAGTAGATAGTGGAAGGCATTTTGTTTATGTAAGAGCATATTTACCTGAAGATGTTAATAATACTTTGGTAAGTTGGTCAAGTCCTGTTTATATTGGGAATGCTGCGTAAAGATATATAATTTAAATATTTTTAATTTAGGTAATTTTTTATCGGCACTTTAATAATTCAGAAACATATTTTGTTGCTATTGCATAACCAACTATCGAACTATAATTTCCAAGATTATGTTCTTGGAAATTGGGCCAACCCTCAGTAGTTAAATCAAGGCCCCCACTTGGTCCTAGACTGATATTTGTTAGTCCATTTTTTTCATCCCATTGAAGCCTGATTTCTATTTCTAACTTAGATCCTTTGGTATCTCTTTTTAATCTTTCAACATATTCTTCAACCTCTTCTTTTCTTTTCTGTTCATAAAATCTTGGAACTAATTCCTTAAATCTTATTGGCAGGTTAACATTTGGAATTAGCCCCCTACCTTCAACAGGTTCTAATGTTGCATAGACCATCCAATCTTCTGCTCTTTCTAAATCAGGATCCATAGTTTTTTAATTAATAAAGAATTTATAAATATCTATATTCTATTTAAGATATGATACTTGGAATTGAATCAACTGCACATACATTTGGAATTGGTGTTGTTAATAATGGGAAAGTTCTTAGCAATGTTAGAAATATGTATACAACTGAAAAAGGTGGAATAATTCCTATTGAATCTGCTAAGCATCATGATGAGTGCGCTGCAGGAGTATTTGAGAAGGCTTTAGCTGATGCAAAAGTTTCTCAGGAACAGATTTGTGCTATTGCTATTTCTCAAGCACCTGGGCTTGCTCCATGCCTCTTGGAAGGAATGAGATTTGCAAAGAAAAAAGCAAAGGAGTTGAATGTTCCTATTATTCCTGTGAATCATTGTGTTAGCCATCTTGAGATTGGAAAACTTACTGGTGCAATAGATCCTGTTCTTTTATATGCTTCTGGAGCTAATACACAGATTATAGCTTATGCAGCTGGTAAATATAGGGTATTTGGTGAGACACTTGATATTGGCATTGGAAATTTTATTGATACATTTGCTAGATATATTGGAATTGGTTTTCCAGGTGGTCCAAAAATAATGGAACTTGCTAAAACTGGGAAGTATATTGAAATTCCTTATAGCATTAAAGGAATGGATGTTGCTTTTTCAGGACTTCTTACTAATTTAAAACAAAAATTTGATAAGGGAGAAAAAATTGAAGATCTTTCTTATAGTTTGCAGGAAACTGCTTTTGCAATGCTTGTTGAAGCAAGTGAAAGAGCATTGGCACATACTGGAAAAAAAGAACTTCTTCTGGGTGGTGGAGTTGCTTGCAATACTCGTTTACAGGAGATGTGTAGAATAATGTGTGAAGAAAGAGGATGTAAGTTTTTTGTTCCTGAAAATTCTTTGCTTGTGGATAATGGTGCAATGATTGCTTTTCTCGGAGAAATAGAATTTAATTCTGGAATAAAAGTTGATGTTAAAGATTTTGACAAGCTTGATATAAATCCTAGGGAGAGAACAGACATGGTTGATGTAAAATGGAGAAGTTAAGCTGCTAGTTCTTCTATAAAATCTTTTTCAACCCGGTACCAGAATAATCTATTTCTGTATGCTCTTTCTAATGATATTAAAACCGATACTGGTTGTTTTATTTTTGATCTTAGGATTCCTGCTGCAATTCTTGGGTGGATACATATATTTCTTTGATTATAATAAATGTCTGTTATTTCTTGGTATGGTCTTATTCTATAGATATGGCCTCCGCCTCTTGGTCCTAATTCTTGTGTTTCACAACCATCTAAATCAATATCTACAATTGCTTTATCATTTATTTCAGGTAGATCTTTTATATTAAGAATCAGATAAGGAATATTATTTATTCTCATTGCTTTGCTTCTAAATTCTTTTTCTAATTTTGGATCCCTAAATTTTTTATATACTTTATTATCTATTGAGTATTGTTCTGAAATGTTTATGACTCGCGATATTTTTCTAGATAATTTATTATCAAATAGAATCTGAGTCATATAATTTCCACTTCCTGCCCTATCTTCTTCTGTTTCATGACAATCTAAGTGAGCATCAAATCTTACTATTGTTAAAGGCTCTTTTGTTGTTTCTAATAGTCTGGTAATGGGTCTATAGGCATGAAGATGAGGATTTGCTATTTGTAATTCTATTCCAAGAAATCTTGCTCTTGAATCTGGAAATGTTATCTTTGACTGAACATATTGTTCTTTTGCTGTATAGTCATAATCAATTCCTATGGCTTTCCATATTATTTCTTGAAATCTTTCTAATAAATCCAAATCCCTTTTCCTTTTTTCTTCAGAATCATAGGTTCCTGTTTCTATTTCTTTTCTTCTTCTTTTATAATTGGCTTCCTCTACTTGCCTGTGGTTTTCATGTCTCTTTCTTAATGATTTTAATAATGTTTGAAAATTAGTATCTCCAATTAAACAACTAAAAATTTCTATTGGTTCATCAGGTTCATCTCCATCAGATGATAAAACTTTTTCTAATTCTCTAATCTTCATATTTCTAGCAGAATTCTGTCTGGTGCAGATCACCATAAATTTATTGATTAATCGGTTTATAAATTTTATATTTAATATGGCTAACTTTAAATTTTGAGATAAGTTTATAAACCCATTTTTATCTTAATTATTATATTCGCAAGAGTATTTTGTTAATATAAACAAAATATTTGTCAAAATTCTTTTGCTCACCAATGACCTAAATTTAGGGAGGGGCAGTTAGCTTTTTCTCTAATTTATTATTTGGATAAATAAACAAATAAATTAAACAAAATAAATAAAAATGGTTTCTGTATACGACGTCTTGGAAAAAGCAAGAAAGACTGGAAAAGTTGAGAAAGGAACAAATGAAGTAACAAAAGCAATTGAAAGAGGAACTGCTAAACTTGTTGTTTATGCAGCTGATGTTAATCCTAAGGAAGTTGTTCAGCATTTGCCTATTTTATGCAAGGAAAAAAATGTTCCTTGTTCTGAAGTAGAGAAGAGGGAGAAATTAGGTATTGCTGTTGGTTTGGGTGTTCCTTGCGCATCTGCTGTTATTATCAGAGCAGGCGATGCTGAAAAAGACTTAGAAAGTTTTATTAAAAGCTTGAATAAATAATCCTCAGATTATTTTTATTGCAGGAACTAAACTAATAATATTAAAAATAAATAATAAGGAAAAATAAAATGAATGCAACAACACTTGAATCAGAAAGAAGATTATTTTCTACAAGAGATTTTCTTGAAGAAAGAGCAAGATTATGTGAATTAGGTTTAAGTGGAAAATGTGAAGAAGCCGGAACAATGCCCTATTGTTCAAAAAATGGAAGTAATGTTTATATTAATTGCCCAAGATATAATACTTGGCTAAATCAACAACAAGAGAATAAATAAAATGGCTAAGAAAGAACAAAAAACAAAAGAACAACAACAAAATAGTCAGGTTGCTTCAAAAGGAGCAGAAGGTATTCTTAGTGCAAATGCTGTTCCTGCTGTTGTAGAGGGATTAATTGGAAGAACTGGTGCAAGAGGAGAAATTAGTCAGGTTAAATGCAGAATTCTACAGGGTTATGATAAAGGAAAAGTTATGAGAAGAAATGTTAAAGGACCTGTTAGAAAAAAAGATATTTTAATGTTAAGAGAAACTCAAATTGAAGCTAGAAGAATTAAAACTAAACTTGGAAGGGGAAGTGTATAAAATGGTAACTGCCCAATTAAAAGGACTTGAAAATGGTATCTCGTTTTTAGATTCAGATTTAAGCTCAAGTCCTATTCTAGCAGAAATTCATGCTCGTTTTGGAAGATTAGAGCTACCTGATAATTTTTTAACTGAAGCAAACCCTTCTCAGGGAATTAGATATTTAATTGCTAGAGATAAATCAAGGGGATACACTTTTGTTTATAGAAGCGGAAATTTAAACCAATCCCCTAATTTTTATGAATCTGAATTAATGATGATAAAAGAGCAATTTAGGTGGATGAGAAGAGAAATTTTGGCATATTTTGTTGATAATGTTAATGAATGTGCAGGTTTAATGTGGAGGAAAATGTAAACATGCCAACTTGTTCATTTTGCAAATCAAGATTTAAAGAACCGAGAGGACTTACAATATTTACCTTTGATGGTAAAAGTATTCATTATTGTTCTAGTAAATGCAGAAGAAATGCTAAACTTGGAAGAGATGGAAGAAAAGTTAATTGGGTTAGAAAAAGTGCTGGTTTTTTAGCAAATAAAGAAGAAGGGGAAGAAAAACAATAAAATTTTATTTCTATTTTTCTCTTCGATAAAAATAACCATTTTATCGTCGATAAAATTAAAAACCTTATCGAAAGGTTTTTAAAGGAAGGTTCTTTATTTTAATTGAAAATTAGGTGGATTTTTTGATTAAATCCTTTATATGAAAAACATTAGGATTTAGTCAAACTTATCATGTTTCAAACGGAGCAAAAATGACTGAAAATAAGGCATATAGCGCAGAGAGCATTAAAGTATTAGAAGGACTTGAGGGAGTTAGAAAAAGGCCTGCAATGTATATTGGTAGTACTGGTAAAGATGGGTTACATCATCTTGTTTATGAGGTTGTAGACAATTCTATTGATGAGGTTATGGCTGGTTATGCTACTTTTGTTAAAATAATCATTAATAAGGATGGTAGCTGTACAGTTATTGATGATGGAAGGGGAATTCCTGTTGATAAGCATCCTGTTTATAAGAAATCTGCTATGGAAATTGCACTTACCAAGCTTCATGCTGGAGGCAAGTTTGACAAAGATTCTTATCAGATATCAGGGGGTTTGCATGGAGTTGGAGTGAGTTGTGTTAATGCACTTTCTATAAAATTAATTGCTACTGTTAAAAGGGATGGAAATGTTTATCAGCAAGAGTATAAAATAGGTGTTTCTAAAGATGATGTTAAAGTTGTTGGAAAATGTGATAAAAAAGACACTGGTACAACAATACAATTTTATCCAGATAAGGATATTTTTTCTAGTCTTGAGTTTGATTTTGTTGTTTTAAAAAAAAGACTTCAAGAAATTGCTTTTTTAAATCCAAATGTAACTATTATTTTGGCTGATGAAAGAAGCGGTAAAGAAGAAACTTTTCATTCTTCTGGAGGATTAGTTGAATTTGTAGAATATATAAATAAATCAAAGGGAATTATTCATAAGCCTATTTATTTTAAAAAACAAGTTGATTCAACTATAGTTGAAGTTTCTATTCAGTATACAGATGGATATAATGAAAATATTTTTGGATTTGTAAATACTATCAATACTACTGAGGGTGGAACTCATATTTCTGGATTTAAAACTGCACTTACAAGGGCGGTTAATGATTATGCTGATAAAAAAGGAATGTTGAAAAATGAAAAATTAAGTGGTGATGATACAAGGGAAGGACTTACTGCAATTATTAGTTTGAAAATGAGAGAACCTCAATTTGAAGGACAGACTAAAACTAAACTTGGAAATTCTGAAATGAAGGGGGTTGTTGATTCTATGGTTTATATTGCTTTGACTGAATTTTTAGAAGAGAATCCTACAATCTCTAATAAAATTGCTCAGAAAGTTGTTGCAAGTGCAAAGGCAAGAGAAGCTGCTAAAAAAGCAAGAGATTTAGTTAGGAGAAAAAATGCAATGGGTGGTCTTTCTGGTTTACCTGGAAAATTAGCTGATTGTTCTTCAAAGAAAATTGAAAGAACAGAACTTTATATTGTGGAAGGCGACAGCGCGGCAGGTTCGTCAAAAATGGCAAGGGATAAAGAATTCCAAGCTATTTTACCTTTGAAAGGTAAAATATTAAATGTTGAAAAATCAAATCCTACTAAAGCACTAAGTTCTGAAGAAATTATTAATTTAATCACTGCGATTGGGACTGGAATCAAAGAAAATTTTGATATTTCAAAATTAAGATATAATAAGGTAATAATAATGACTGATGCAGATGTTGATGGAAGTCATATCAGAACTTTGTTATTAACATTTTTTTATAGATATGTTCCTGAATTAATTGAAAGTGGAAATATTTATGTTGCTGTAAGTCCTTTATTTAGAATTAGAAAGGGAAAAGATATGTATGTTTATTCTGAAGAAGAATTGAAAAAAGCCCTTGATAAACTAGGTGGAAAAGCAGATGTGCAGAGATTTAAAGGATTAGGTGAAATGAATCCTACTCAGTTATGGGATACTACAATGGATCCTGAAAGAAGAATATTAAAAAGAGTTACAATTGAAGATGCTGTTGTTGCAGATGCAACATTTTCAATGTTAATGGGAGATGTTGTTGGGCCTAGAAGAAAATTTATTGAAACAAATGCAAATATTGCAGAGGTGGATATATAATGGCTAAAAAAACTAGAAAGAGAAATATTTTGAATAGAACTTTTATTGTAGTTGGAATTTTGGCTGTGATTATAAATATTTTAGGTTTGATTTTTTTTAAACTAGAATTTTTTGATATATTTGGGATATTAATTTGGATATTCTTTTTAATATTTGGTGGATGGATGCTTTTGACTCGTGAAGAAACTCCGGATTGGGTTGCTTGGATTGTACTTATTATTGGAACTCTTGGATTTATTACAGATAGTTGGATAGTAATTAAAACATTTATAATTGGGGGATAAAAAAGATATGATAAAACCTATGTGTAATTTATGTGGAAAAGAATTAAATGAATTTGGTGGAATACTTTTAAGTCCACCTGATAAACAAAATAAAGTTAACAAATATCATATTTGTATAAATTGTTATAAAGAACTTGAAAGGAGATTAAAATATTAAAAAACAAACATGGCAAAAGATGAAGACAGTGAAGATGAGATAGAAGAAGTTGAAAAAGAAGTAGATGAAAGTGAAGCTGCTGAAGATGAAAATGGTAATGGCAATGGTGAATCTGAAGTACTTGAAAAAGAGGCACTTAATCTAAAGGACCTAGATGAGGACAGGGTGATTAATACTGAAATTTCTAATGAAATGAAAAGAGCTTATATTGACTATGCAATGTCTGTTATTGTTGCAAGAGCATTGCCTTCTGCTGAAGATGGATTAAAACCAGTTCATAGGAGAATTCTTTGGGCAATGAAATTAATGGGTTTGGAAAAAGGAATGACAAAAAAGTCAGCAAGAATTGTTGGAGATACAATGGGTAAATTCCATCCTCATGGTGATATGGCTATTTATGATTCTATGGTTAGAATGGCTCAAGATTTTTCATTGAGATATCCTCTTGTTCATGGGCAAGGAAATTTCGGATGCTTTACCGCAGACACTAAAGTTAAACTTGCAGATGGAAGAAATTTATCTTTTATAGGATTAATTAATGAACATAAACTTGGTAAGAGAAACTTTACTTTTACTGTTGATGAAACTGGATTAATTAAAATAGCTGAAATAAAAGATCCAAGGATGACTAACCCTCATGCAGAAATTATGAAGGTTATATTGGACAATGGTGAAGAAATAAAATGCACATTAAATCATAAGTTTATGTTAAAAGATGGCAATTATAAAGAAGCACAATATCTAGAGTCCGGTGATTCTTTGATGCCTTGTTATTTTAGATTATCTACAAAGGATGATGATTCTAATGCTATTGGATATAGCATGATATTTCAACCAAAGAATAATCTATGGAATTTTGTGCATGTTCTTTCTGATAATTGGAACTTGGAAAATGGAATTTATGCAAATTCTGCTGGAAGAATTAGACATCATATCAATTTTAATAAATTAAATAATAATCCTCATAACATTAGAAGAATGAATTGGAAAGAACACTGGCAAACACATTATAATTTTACTTCTCAAAAACATAAGACAGATGTAGAATATGTCAAAAGATTATCTGAAGGCAGAAAAAGGTTTTGGGATAATGTGGAAAATAGGAAGATTAATTCTGAAAGGATGCGAGAGAGAAACATAAAAAATTGGAAAAATAAAGATTATCAAGAGAAAATGAGGATAACTCTAAGCGAAGTAAATAAAAATTATTTAGCTAAACATCCTGAAATAATTGAGAAGATAAAGAAAACTGCTTCTATTACTATGAAAAAAATGTGGCAAGATCCTTATTATAAAGAATTATTTCATGAGAAAATAATAGCATCTAATAAAAGAAGAAAAACAAATCTAATTGGAAAAAGAAAGTTTACTAATATTTGTAGTTATCTTAAGGAAAATAATATTTCTATAAACAAAGATAATTATGAAAAGGCAAGAATAGAAAAATTTGGTGGTAAAAATTTTACAACTTGGGATTTAGCTATTAAAAAATATTTTAATAATGATAAAAACTTGTTATTATGTGAATTAAATGGAAATCATAAGGTTGTTAGCGTTAAGTTCTTAAAAGAATCCGTTGATGTTTATGATTTGACTGTTGATAAAACTCATAATTTTGCTCTGGCTTCAGGCATATTTGTCCACAATTCAATGGATGGTGATAATGCAGCTGCTTCTCGTTATACAGAGGCTAAGTTAAATTCTATTGCAGTCGAATTACTTGCTGATATTGATAAGGAAACTGTTGTTATGATTCCTAATTTTGATAATAGTTTAAAAGAACCGGTTGTACTTCCTGGAAAAGTTCCTAATTTATTAATTAATGGAAGTAGTGGAATTGCAGTTGGAATGACAACTAATATTCCTCCGCATAATTTAAATGAAGTTTGTGATGGAATAATAAAAACAATTGAAAATCCTAATATTACAATTGAAGAATTAATGGAAATAATAAAAGGGCCTGATCTTCCAACTGGCGGACAAATAGTTGGAACTGATCTTAAAAATCTTTATACTGTTGGAAAGGGTGGATTTATTGTTAGGGGAAAAGTTACAACTGAAGTTAAAAAGGAAAAAGAGCAAATTGTTATTACTGAAATTCCTTATCAAGTTAATAAGGCTGATTTAGTTAAACAAATTGCAGAACTTGTTAGGGATAAAAAATTAATGGATGTTTCTGATTTAAGGGATGAATCCAAAGGACTTGGAAAAATAAGAATTGTTATTGAAATGAAAAAAGGCGCAAATGCACAATTTGCTATAAATAGATTGTATAAGTCTACAAAATTACAAACTAAGTTTGATGCTGTAATGGTTGCATTGGTTGCAGGAGTTCCTAAAACTTTGAATTTAAAAGAGTTTATTCAGGTTTATATTGACTATAGAAGAAAAGTTATTAGAAAAAGAACTGATTTTGATTTAAAAAAAGCACAGGATAGGGAACATATTGTTAAGGGATTGCTTATTGCATTGAAAAATATTGATGCTATAATTGAAACTATTAAAAAATCTAAGGAAGATGCTTTAGAAAATTTAATGAAAAAGTTTGATTTTACTAAAAAACAAGCTGAAGCAATTTTAGATACTAAGTTAAGACAATTAACTTCTATGGAGCATGATAAATTAAAGAATGAAGAAAAAGATTTGCTTGAATTGATTGAAAAATTAAAGAAGATACTTGAGGATGAAAAAGAAATATTAAAAATTATTAAAAAAGAATTAAATGAAATAAAAGAAAAATATGGGGATGAAAGAAGAAGTAAGATAATAAGAAGTGTTAAGGAAATTGAAGAAAAAGATTTAGTTCAACAAAAGGAAGTTATTATTACAATCACTGACAAGGGTTATATTAAAAGAATGCCTTACAAAGTTTATAATGAACAGAGAAGAGGTGGAAAGGGTGTAATTGGTGCTGAATTAAGTTCTGAAGATGTTGTTAAGCAGTTAATAAGTTGTTCAACTCATGATTATTTATTATTATTTACTGCAAGGGGAAGAATGTTCTGGTTGAAAGCATATAAAGTTCCTGAAACTCAAAGATATGGAAAAGGACAAGCTATTGTTAATCTTCTTAATATTAAAGATGATAATATTACTAATGTAATTGCTGTTAAAGACTTCAAAGATTATTTGTTTATGGTTACTAAGAAAGGACAAGTTAAGAAAATAAGAATGGAAATGTTTTCTAAACCAAGAAATTCAGGTATAAGAATAATTAATTTGCCTTTAGATAATACAGATACTGTTGTTGATGTAAAAAGAATTAAGGATAAACAAGAAGTAATGATATTTACAAAAGAAGGACAGGGAATTAGATTTAACTCCAATGAAGTAAGGGATATGGGGAGAAGTTCCTATGGTGTTTGTGGAATCAAGCTTAATGGAAAAGATGAAGTCATGAGCATGGAAATTGCAATAGATTCTAAAGCTACTATATTAACTATAACTGAAGATGGTTATGGTAAGAGAAGTTTAGTTAATGATTATAGATTAACTGGAAGAGCTTGCAAAGGGGTTATTAATCTGAATGTTACAGATAAAACTGGTAATGTTGTAAGTACACTTGAAGTTAATGATAAAGATAAATTTGTTGTTTCAACTAAAAAAGGAGTTGTAATTAGAACAAGTGTTAAAGATATAAGAGTAATGGGAAGAGTAACGCAGGGAGTTAGAATAATAAAATTGCATGATGGAGATAAGGTTGTTGATATTGCAAAACTAGCTGATGAAGATGAAATTCTTGAAGGTGATCCTGAATTGAATCAAAAAGGACTTTCTGAATTTGATTAAAAGATAGTAAAAGACATAACTGATTTCAAAAAATGACTTGGAGAGTTTCTAGAAGAAATGATTTATTTTTTTGATTATATATTACTTATTACTAATTATATTTTACCTTGCAAAACAATTGATAATAATTTAGCCATTGCGGAGTTATAATCCTTTAATCTTTTCTCTAGAGGGGTAGGATTATTTACTCCAGGCATAGGAGGTTCTGCTAATTCAAAGTCTTCATTGTTACCTTTAAGAAGATCGTAGACACACATCATTTTTTTAGAAAAATATTGTAGTTTATTATCTAAAAAAATATCATAAAATCTAAAGCCTTCAATTCGTTGATGTGTTGGTCTATTATCTATCCATCTTGATAATTCAGCATTTACTTCTCCTGTTTGATCGGATATTTTGTATCTTTCTTGAGACACCCTATTTCCAGATCTTGTTCTTCTGAAATTCGATTGAAAATCTCCAAACCCCAACACTAATCTTCCAGTCCTATATTCTATTTGTCTCATCCCTGATAAAATATCTGCAACAGAACTAAAACTATATACTTTAAAATCTCCAAGTTTTTCCCTTTCAGGAAGATCATTAAATTCAGGAGTTATATCTTTCATAGTTTTTATTCATTCATTCTATATATAAATATTTGCTTTAATTAATCCAAATTCGTTAAATTGATAATATGTTTTATTTAATAATAAGTAGATTTATCTTTACAATAATTTATTTTTCTTTTTTTCTTAGATAATTGTTTATTACTAGTGTAACAACAATTACAGCAACTAAATGTCCTATAAATGCTGTAAAAATCGCTAGGTATTTTGTGTATCCCATTGGGCATATATCTCCATAACCAAGTAAAAAGAATGTTGAACCTGTAAAATAAAAATATTCTCGGGATATTGAGGTGTCAGCAGATATCATAGATGGATTAAATTTATCACTACAGGAGCCATATTTTATGTATCCTAAACCAGATAGTTCAAAGAAACTGAATAAAGTTGAAAATAACAATAAAATTCCTAGTATAAACAATGCATATGTGACTATTAAGCTCCAGAGATTTTGTGGATTTGTTAGCCGGGTTATTGAATTTTTTATAACGTAGATTATAACTGCTATGAAATATATTGAAATTAATATTCCTAAAATATCAATTACAAATCTTAGGGGAAAATTATTTGGAATATATGATGAGAAGTTTGTTAAGATAAATTGTATTACTACAAAAATAAAGAATTTTAATATTGGTTTGTCAAATAGAATTTTTGTAAATCCATGAAGGTCCTTTATTCTTTCTTTTGAATACTGTAATCTCTTTTTTAACATGCTTATAATAATTGACATGTGTTTAAAAACATTTTTAAAGCATTTAATTTGACTATTTTACATGAAAATACGAAAATTTTGGAGATTAGGCATTGGAAAAAAGATAGCAGATCTTGAAAAAGAACTTGCAAAAGTTAGTAGGGAAGCTGAAAGAAATTTGATATTGACTTATAATAATCTAGGTAAAATAAATCAAACTGCCCTTCAAGAAAGAAGGTCTAAGGCAAATAGGCTGCATATAGATTCTGATTTGTATATGGATAACTATAGGTCTTGTTTTATTACTAGCGAGGATAATCATGATTATCAAGCTGCAATGAAATATGTTTGTAGAACTGTTGCATTTATTGATAATGAGCTTGCAAAAAGGGCTGAAAGGGAAAAGAAAGGATAATTAGTTTTTTGTTGATAGAAAAGTATTTAAACTATAATATTTATAGTTATTATATAAATTATAAATAATATAATATGGAAAATACAACTATAGCTGTTACTAATGAAATCAAGGAAATGATAAGTGAATTTGGAAATAAAGGTGAAACTTATTCAGATATTTTATTAAAATTAATTAAAAGTGCAAAAGAAAGACAATTGCATGATCTTTTAATGGATGACAAAGACACTATTTCTATTGAAGAGGCTTTGGATAATGCTAAAAAGAAATGGCAAAAAAATTAATAATTTTTGGTCTTTTAAAAATTTAAGTATTAAAGAAAATTTATTATGGCAAAAGTAATAATTACCAAAAGATTAGATGAAGAGATTAATAAAAAATTCAAAAAAGATTCTATAACTATTTTTAAATTAATTTATTCTTTGAAAGACAATCCTAAAAAAGGAAAACCTGTCGGGAATGTTGGAAGTATAGTCATAAAAGAATTAAAATATGAATCCTTTAGATTTTATTTTATTACGGATGGATATAGGGTTAAATTTCTTCAAATACAAGAGTTAAATGATCTTTTGATAAGATTTGTTGCTATGTCTGATAAAAAAGATCAGCAAAAAGTTATTGAAGAAATTAAGCATGTTTTAAGAAATCTTGGAAGTGAAGGATTTAGCTAGGGGTTATTTTTTTAATGATTTAGCAGTATTCCACATTAATTCAAAATAATTTTTATATGCACTAGCTATTTCTTTGTTTTTTATGAGAATTGCAATTGGTTCTTTTGCCCAGAGAATAATTGCTGTTTTGTCATTATATATGTTAACTGCAACAGGGTTGCTGTATTTTTCAGGAAGATATCTTATTTCTGAAAGTGGAATTTTTGATTTTTTAATTTCTCTTGATTGAGCTATTATTCTTGCTTTGATATGTTTTTGTTTTCTTGTTTTATCATACCATTTAAAATAAAATTGAAGTGTTTCATAGGCAAGCGGAGATGCTCCTAGAATTAAAATTTCTTTGGATGATAATTGATCTTCAAATATTGTTTTTAATCCTTCTTTTCCTTTGTAAAAATTGGTTTCTTCTTTTTCTTTTGTGGAAGAATATTTTTGTTCAAGTGTTTGAACAAAAGGGGCAAGAATGCTTTGCTTTTCTTGTATTATCTTCAATAATCGGTCTGGATTTGCTGCTTGAAAAAGTTTTCTATTATTCTCTTTAATATAGCCTATGAGACCTTTTTGGATTAACATTTCTGTTGTATCATAGACAGTTCTTCTATGGAGTCCGGTTTTTCTTGCAATTTGCCCTGCAAGGCTTGGGCCTAGATCTATTAATGCTAGATATATTTTGGATTCATTTTCTGTTAGGCCTGCTTGCTTTAGTTCTTCTGTCATGTTTATTTCTGACAAATAAAAAATACTGGTGGGTATTTTCTTATATCTTTGTTGGATATTTGCAATTCTCCATTTATTTCTAATATCTTAAATCCTGCTTCAATAATTTGTTTTTTAACTTCATTTATAGAAGGAATATGTATATATTGCTTAGTTTTATAAGTCCTATTTTTATCTTTAGATTCTCTTTTGAAGAACCTGTCTCCAAAATCTATTTCTTTAATCTTAAAACCCCCTGGTTTTAAAATAAAAACCCTAAACCAAGAATCAATTACTGAAAAGAAATATTTACTAAATAAAACTCTTGGATGGGCTGTAAAAATTAATATTCCTGTTTTTTTTAGTACTCTTTTCATTTCTTTTAATGCTTTAATTCTATTCTCTTTTCCAGGAATCTGAGTCCATCCCTGATTTGAGAATAATATATAATCAAAAAAATTATCTTTAAATTTAAGATTGGTTGCATCTCCGATTCTATAATCTATTTTTAATCCTTTTCTTTTTGCTATTTTTTTAGCATTTTTAATCATAGCTGGAACTAAATCAATTCCAATAACCTTGAAACTCATCCTAGTTAATGGTATTGTTGTTCTTCCAGTTCCGCATCCTAAGTCTAATAATAACCCCTTTTTATTAAAATATTTTGAAATAAATTGTTTTTCAGAATTCCATAATCCTTCTTCTGCTTTTTTCTTATAATTTTCTATAGCATTTTTACCTGAGAATTCTTCAATTACTAATTTTTTTAGTTCTTCTGTCATGTTTATATTAATTATTTTGGGTTAATAAATATTTCTATATGTGGTGATATACTTCACCATATAAAATTATATCCTTGTTTTTACTAGATGTTTTATGACATCAAAAAAACAATTTTTTAGAGAAGCAACAAAAGGCGAGATAAAAGGAAAGACTTTTGTTGATTTTGCTGAACTTGGCGGACTGGAGATAGTTGGAAGTTTGGATGATGAGGAATATACTATTGTTAGGGAATTTGTTCCAAGAGGTTATGAATCTGCTAGAAAATTCATGAAACATGGGCCTGAAGTAAAGCCGAGAAGAATTTATAGTCTTGATCAAGCAGTTAGGCTTGGAAATACTCCTGTTCAATTAAGGGAGGAGGTTTTTAATTCTATTGCTGGAAATAATTATTGCAGTTATAGTTTTGTTCCTATTGGGAAGGATTCAAGGAAAAGAAAGGTTGGCCTTGTTGAATGTTTAGAAGGAGCTAGATTATTTGGTTATGCACATCAAATGGGGGTTGGAATAAAAGTTAAACCCTATGCTGATGCAAAAAGGGTTAGGATTGATGGTGCTGAAGTTGTTGTTGATGTTCCTTCAAGAACAAAGGATGAGAGAAGAATGAGATTTAAATTAACTAGTGTTCCATTTGTTGATTCTTGGGAAAAATATATTGTTTCCTTAAACATAGGCAGTGATCATTCCTGTCCTTCTAAGAGATTTAACATAAGATATAGATATACTGATGATAAGGAAAGTTCTGGTGTTGTAAATATATGTGCCCATGAGATTGCAGGTTATCTTCAATTGGTGCAATACGCTATGCAAGAGTATAAGAATTTAATTCCTCTGCAAATGTCACAATTTGCTATTCCTAGCCAGGAAACAGTTGATTATTATTTAAGATGGTGCAATAATGTTTTAATTAAAGATGAAGCTTTGGAGAGCAAGGATAAATTGAGGAAACCTAATCGTGCTGAAAGAGAAATTGCATTGTGGCAACTTGTTAAATCTTTGGGTCACGATAGGACTTTTTATGCTGATAGGAGCAGAGATGGAAATGTTAAAGATTATAACTGGGGGGTAAAATGAATAGAGATGATGATTTAGAATCTATCACTAGATTTTGTGAAGTATTTAAAGTAAATTTAGTCAGAAGTTCATATACTTCTGAAAGAGGATTTAGAGAGCTAATATATTTTTTTAGTGATAATCTTGGTGGATATACAATTGATGGGATTAATGGTTCTTTAAAATAGGTTCACTAGGGATAAGATTTTTATATTAGTTATTGTTGATTTTCTTAATTATTCAGTAATATGGTATACAGTGTTGGAAGTGTTGAAGATTTATTAAAGGAATTAAGCAGAGCAAGAGAACCGATTGATTATAGATTAAAAGAATTAGAACAGGGTTTTATAGATAGAAGAACTATGGTTGAGAAGATGTTTTTTGATAAAACTTATCTTGATGAATATACTACTGTAGGTAGATTGCATGATTTGATGTTAACAATTAATGGATTGTCTATTGAATCCTCTAGATTTGATGATGAATATAGGGCTCTTGCACACCAGAATATTTCAAATCCTAATTATGAGCAGCTTCAGTTTATGTTAAGGGGTGCTAGACAAATTGTTCAGAGAAAGATTAGATATAGGCAAAATCAGAGTACTTGATTTTAGTTTTTTATTCATAAGCTTTAAATAGATTATTTATTACTTCTTTTTATGGATAAAAAGAAAAAGAAAATATTTATAATCCTTGGAATTGTTTTAATAGCAGTTATTGCTTTAGGGGTAATATTAAGATTTTATACACCTACAATAATTTTAAATAACACAAATATTATTAGTATAAGTGACAATAACACAAATATAAATGGTCAAAATAGTTATAATCAAATGAGTACAAAAAATACCCAAGTTCTATTAAAAACAAGTAGTGGAGATATTGTTATTGAATTATATGCTGATAAAGCTCCAATTACTGTTAAGAATTTTTTAAGTTATGTTGATGATGGAAGTTATGATGGAACTGTTTTTCATAGAGTTATTGATGGATTTATGGTGCAGGGTGGTGGGTTTGATAAAAGTGGAAAGCAATTGGATACAAGGGCAAGTATTGAACTTGAATCTGATAATGGTTTGAAAAATGAAGAAGGAACCCTTGCAATGGCAAGAACATCTGAACCTGATTCTGCTACAAATCAATTTTTTATTAATACTGCTGATAATGTTTTTTTAGATAATGGTTATAGGGATGATGGTTATGCTGTTTTTGCAAAGGTTGTAAAAGGAATGGATGTTGTTAAAAATATTGAAGGTGTTCAAACAACAACAAAAAATGGAATGGGTGATTGGCCTGTGGAAGATGTTGTTATAATTAGTGCTGAGAGAATTTAACAAACTTTGGTTGATATTGTTTGTTTGTAATAATCTTTAAAAGAGAGTTTTTTATTTATTAATTATGTCTGAAGCAACATTACTGCCTATTGTTGAAGTAAAAAATCCAGTTGTAATTGTTAATGGAGCTATGAATCCAAAACATGCTATTTTAGCTGATCTTAGAGAAGAACAATCAAGAGATGTTCATTTTTTTGAAAAGATTGATGCTTATCTTGGTACAGTTGATAGAAAAGTAGGGGTTGGATATTATGGTAATCAGGCAGGTAGTAGCCAGCCCTATACACATTCCCCATTAGAACCAAGTCAAATTCTGAGTTTTTGCCCTGAATTTGAAATTGAAAATTATCATACTTCTTTTTTAGATTTGTTAACTTTGATAACTGCATCTCCTCTTGAGCAACAAATGTATAATGCTTTACGTCCTGCTCCTTCTGTTAGAAATAATCTTACTTGGTGTAATTCTGGGGCTTTAAAGCTAGACATAAAAATTCAAAGTGGGGGTCACTCAATATTTGAATATTCTGCTCTTGGATTAAAATTATTGGAAGTGAATAGTCATGTTAATTCATTTGGGAGAAAAATGGATATTTTTCAGCCTTTTATTAGTGTTGATGATACTGGTTGTTATCAGGAAGCTACTGCAAAAGTTTTGGAACAAAGAGTTCAAAAAGCCCTTGTTGATGCTGAAAAGATCGATGATTTTAATTTTATATATAGATTTAAACAATATGAAGGTAGTAGGCCTTATCATAAAAATTTGGAAGCTGCAAGAAATGTTGCTAGAAGAATGAGGCCTCAAGGAAAGGTTCCTGAAAGAGAAATTGAACAGGTCTATGATTCTACATGGAATGCTATCTTACAGCAAAAACTTCCAGACATGGTTCGTCAAATGCAGTATGGTCTTTCTGCACTTTTGCAAAATGGTAGGGAAAGGTCAGTACCTTTTGGAGATACATATTCTCAGACTCTTGATATAATTGTTGATAGGTTATTAAATGGAGTTGTGAGTCTTGATCAGGTTTCAATGCAAACTCTTGGAAGTGTTATTGTATTAAATAATCAATATGAACAAACACAAAATCAAGGAAGGGTTGATAGTATTCTAGGTGAGATAAGTAGTAATCAATCGGAAATTAAAGATCTTGCAAGAAGATCTGGAGAATTGTTGGAGGAAATGCAGATAGTACAGCAAGAAGTTATTACTGCAAGTAGAAAAATTGAAGATGGGATGAGAAAAAGACTTGGACAAGTTTTTAATGATGGTGCTCAGATTGAATATTTAGTAAGAGATACAAAACCCTTATCTATTGAGGAAGAACCTGTTGATGAAATACCTTTTTAATTTTATATTTTTTTAATTATTTATTCATATCTTCTAGCATAAATAACAAAAGAATTATTATTATAAAATTCTGTTGATACCTTTTTAGGTTTTGCTTGTGGAACTAATCTTCCAGGAATTACAGCAAATGTATCTATCTCACCATAATCGACTTGGTCAGAGTATGTTTTTACTTGTCTTGGAAGTTTTGAATGTGTTTCTACTACTTTTTCTAATGTAAATCCTTTGCCTAATAATGTTTGATGTAAATTTACTGGTTTTCTTTTTACTTTCATTACCATTATAATACTTCTCCGAATCCAATAAGTCTCCAGTGACCTGCAATGTTTCTGGCAAGGCCAACTGTATCTCCTTTAATTGGAACAACGGGAATTTTTAATTGAAATTCTGCATCAGGATTTTTTATTTTTGTTATTTTTCCAACAGTTGTAGTTGTGTTGATTGAAAGCATTATCATTTCAGAAAGTTTCAAATCTCCTGTTTCTATTTGTTCAGATGCTCCTAGAACTTCTTTAAATAAGTTATATTTTATTTTTATTTTATCTGTTATTTCTGGAAGAATTCCCTGCAATGATGCTATTGAACCTGATAATGAATCTGCTTTTGTTAAAATATTATCTAGTTCTGTTTCAAATGCTAGGCTTCCACCAGGTGTAGCTTGTTTTATTGAATGTGTTCCTCTGTATATTGATATTATTTTTGTTTTGATTGTTTTATAGAACGTTTGATTTGCTTGTTTTTCAATTATTCCTGGTTTTATTTCTATTGAATCTCCTATTTTCAATATTCCCTTTTTTAGAATTCCTGCAATTACTCCTCCATGAAGATCTTGAATTTTTGTTCCTGGTTTATTTATGTCAAAACTTCTTGCTATTATGAATTCTGGATTTGATTTTATATCTCTTTCTGGAATTTTTATTTCAAGAAGCATTTGTTTTAATCTATCAATGTTTAAATCCTGTTGAGCTGAGATTGGGATTATTGGAGAATTCTCAGCTATTGTGTTTTTTATAAATTCTTTTATATCTTTATAATTTTTTAGTGCTTGTTCTTTTGTTACTAGGTCAATTTTATTTTGAACTATGATTATATTTTTTATTTTTTTTGCTTGAAGTGCTATTAGATGTTCTTTTGTCTGTGGTTTAATTCCTTCGTTTGCAGCTATTACAAGTATGGCAGCATCTACTAGTGCTGCTCCAGATAACATTGTTGCCATTAACATTTCATGTCCTGGACAATCTACAAAACTTATGTATCTTTTTTTTTTATCTTTTTCAATAATTATATCTGCATAGCCTAATTTTATTGTTATTCCTCTTTTCAGTTCTTCTGAATGAGTATCTGCGAATTTTCCTGTTAATTTATACAATAGGGTTGTTTTTCCATGATCAATATGTCCAACCATTCCTATGTTTAACATGTCTATGGATTCTATATCTACGACACCTAACGGTTTCTTAGATGTATCTTCCCTAGGGTTTGATTTTTTATCTTGTTTCATGATTATTAAATAATAAACAGGTTTTTTAAAGTATTTGTTTGCTAATAGTTAAATTTTTATAGGCTTCTATCTAGTTTATTTTATCCTGTTTGAGGAAGAGAGTTCTGTGATATAGTAATAAACAAATATGGCAACTGCTGAACTTGGTCAAACTCTAGGGCAATTAAATTATGCTGGGCATAGTATTAGATTTTCTCCTCCTGTTTATAGAGATAAGTTAGAGGTTTCTAGTCCTGATGATGTTATTGAATTTCCTTATGCAGAAAGTTCTGATGGTGGTGGTGATGGTGATGACGAGGTTGTTGATAGATCTGTTGTTTGTCCTGAACTTGCAAAAAGAGGAAGGAATTATGCTAAACTTTTAGCTAGAAAAAGTTTTAGAGAGACCTATCCTAATCCTGATTTTTTAAGAACTGAACTTATTAGGAGAATGTGCTATTGGGCTGAAAATATTGGAAGTTTAGACGAATATCATTCGGGTTTAGAATGTCATTTTGTTTATGGGCTTCGACCTGTTGCTTTTTCTCCAACAACTTGGGATAAGGGAATTTTTAGAGATCTTGCAGATCCTAGTCTTGTAGCCCATGTTTACACAGATTTATGTTTTCGTGAACAAGAATATCTTGAAGGAAGGGCTGAACATCCTCAATTAACTTTGGATCAAGTAGCTATGAATTTACTTTCTATTGGTTACTATCAGTATAGTATGAGTAATTATGAACAGACTCATTAGAAGATTAGATTAATTTATAAATCTAGATTTGATAATTGTTTGATGATAGGTGTAAGTTTTATTATAGATTTTATAATTCATATTGATAAATATATTGATATTTTAGTAACTAAGTTTGGAATTTTTTCATATTTTATATTGTTTTTAATTGTATTTTGTGAAACAGGATTAGTATTAACTCCATTTTTACCAGGAGATTCTTTATTATTTGTTGCAGGTGCTTTTGCTTCTAGAGGAGTATTTAATATTTTTATTTTATATATTTTATTTTTAGCTGCTGCTATTTTAGGAGATAGTGTTAATTATTGGATTGGATATTATTTTGGAGAGAATGTTTTTGAAAAATGGAAGCTTTTTAAGAAAGAATATCTGGATAGAACTAAATTGTTTTATGAAAAACATGGTGGAAAAACAATTTTGTTTGCTAGATTTATTCCAATAATAAGAACATTTGCACCTTTTGTAGCAGGAGTTGGAAAAATGCACTATGGAACATTTATTTTTTATAATATTTTTGGAGGATTTCTTTGGGTCAGTTTGTTTTTATTAGGTGGATATTTTTTTGGACAATTGGAATGGGTTGAACATAATTTAACTATTTTAATATTTGCAATAATCATTATATCTTTTATGCCGGTTTTAGTTGAATATGTTAATCATAGGCTTAGAAAAAGAAGAAAATAGTATTATTGCTGTTACTACTACCTAGTCATTTAATAACAAAAGATTTAAATACTTGTTATTCTTTAATATTTTAACTTTGGGAAGAGAGTTCTGATGATAATAAGTTCATTAAATAATATTTAATGAAAAATCAAAATTTACCCAATCGAATTGGGTTATTTGAGGAGAATATAAAATGCAATTAAAAAGTATCAAACCAATATATGCGCAATGCAGGCTTTGTTTTAAGAAATACAATATGCTTGAGTGGGGAGTCAGCTGTCCTTGTTGCACAAAATCTGATGATAATAAGAAAAAGAAATAATTTTTTATATTTTATAAATTTTTAATACACATAAAAAATCCACTACATTTATGTAGTGGTCTTAAGTTACTTGGATTTTTTCTGGTTCTCCCCAAATCCGTACAAACCCACATGTCAGAAATCTTTTATGGATTTCTGAGTACTATCAGGAATTAAAAATTCCTGAAGCATTTATGTGTGGGTACAAATCCGAAGGATTTGGTGATATAAGGACTATTTTACTTATAATAAAAATAACTTTTATGTAGTTATTTCTAAATCAAAAAAGTCACTAGCATAGTGAGCATTTCCTTTAGAAACCTCTAGATTAAATCTTATTATGCAAAGTGGAGCATCACTAGGAATCTGGAATCTTACTAATCCATAATCTTTATTACCTGGATTTAATGGCCTTGGATCACTAGAACTTCCAAGCCTTATCCATGATTTTTCAATTTCTGTTTTAGATAAACCTGAACAAGCAGTTTTTAAAGTAGCTTGGTCTACAGTAACTGTATATTTGAATTTTGGAGCTTCAGTAGTTCCTTTTTCAACATTAGACCATCCAAAAGCAACACCAATTTGTTCACCTTTCTTAGCTTTTGCAAGATGATCTGGAAGATAAACAACAGTCATTTGATCTTCTGCAAAAAGTTTTCCTATTTCAGCTTTAACCTTTTCATTCATCTGATCAACATTATATTTAGCTCCTGTAAATATTGATTTAACTAAAACAAGTCCAAGAATAAGCATGCTCATTGCAAGAACAAGTACTACAATAGTACTCATAGAAAGTTCAATTGCACCCTTTTTGTTTTTTATTATCACCATTGCTTTTCAAACTTAGTTTTTTTCTTACCCAAGTTTTTTTTATTTCCTCAAAAAACATTTGTTTTTTGGGGCTTAGAAAACTTCTCAAAGTTTTCTCAGCTAAAAAAAAGAAAGCTGTACTTATAAATGTTTCTTATTAATAATACTGCCTTTTTTTCCGTCTGTATATAATAAATGAAATTATTCCAATTAAAATAATTATTCCAATTACTATAATCACTACATAAAAAACAAAATTATTTTTTAAATTTGATATTGTTTCTTGAAAGGATTTATTATCTTTAACATTATCTCCAGAAACAGTATTTACATTTCCTGAGACTTCTCCAGCTTCAGGAGCATATAATCTAACCATTGTAAATGTTGCTTTTTTTATTATTGTGTCAATTGAATCTAATTTAATTGAAATATCTTGTCTATTATCTGCATTTAAATCAACTTTTATTTCATCCCCTACTTTTAATGTAAATTCTTGCTTCTCGCTCTCAACTGTTATTTTTGCTTCATCATTAGTTACATTCTTAATAGTTAATTTATGTTTAACATTTGAAAAATTAAAACTAACAACATTATTTGCAAAAAGTCCTCTTGTTAAAGGTGTCATTGTAAGCTCTAAGTTTATTTCTCCTCCACCCCCACCTCCTGCACCACCCCCACCTCCAGAAGAGTCTCCTCCAGGCGAAGCAGCAGGGCAATTACTGCAAGTTATTGTATTTGAAGTAGTAGAGATTTTTGAAGCAACACTACCAGCACCTGTTGCAGCAGCACTTACAGAAAATGCACAACTTCCAGTTCCTGTTTGAGTTATTGTCCAGACATTTGAAACTTCATTTCCGTCGTGAAGTCCATTAAATGTATGGCTAGAATTTTGACTTCCAATATGACAATTAGAAGTATTAACAAATGTTAATATAACATCAATGTCTCCTCCAGCCCTTACAGTTGCTTCACTTGTTATGCTTTCACCCATTGCAAAAGAACTTGCTGAATTTTCCAATGTAACAAGAACATCAATAATATTTATTGTTGTATCTGCAACATAAGCATCTGCAACAGAATCTAACATTATTCTTGAAAACCCTTTATTTCCTCCTGATGTTGATTTTAATTCTGTGAAGGTTATACTTTCAGATTGTCCAGATGCAATAGTAGAACCATAATAAGAAGTTTTATTTGAAAACCAATTATCTTCGTCAGGAGATAAAGTTAAACTATTCAAAGTCCCATTATCACCTGCATTGTAAACAGTTGCAGTGCATGAAAAAGCATTATTCACAGCACTTTCACTCGGATCACAATCAAAACCAGTCACTTGAAAATTTGCTACAGCATTCACAATAACTAGGCTAGATACAACTATAATCAATATCAATATTCCCAAATAAATTTTTTTTGTTTTTATCATACTCCTGTATTATTTATTTTTAAAGCCCTGTATTGAGTAACCGAATTATAATCACTATCATAGCAATCAATATAAGCTCCATAGCTTTGATTTGTTAGATTTAATGCACCCACATTAGATGTAAAGGTATGGGTTAATCCTCCAGTTACCCCATAATTATTTATTCCAGAGTCAACTCTTCCATAACAAGTAATTCCAGAAGAAGAGGAACAATAAGAATAATTAGCCCCATCATAAACTGAGTGATGATTATTTGATACCCATTCAGTATAATAAGTAGTTCCATTAAAGCCATATTTTGTTGCATTACAAGAATCAAGTGTTTGATTATCATAAGTTGAATTACTAGAATTAGCAGTAATTCCACTACAATACCAAGTATAAAAATTATCATAATTTATTAAATGAAAATAACAATTACTATTTTCATTTGTTGTGCTGTTAAATAAAATAGAAGTATTGTAGGTTCTATTATTTACAGGAGAGATTATAGTAAGATTTGGTGCATTGAAATCTTTGACTCTTATGCTAGTACCTCCAGAAGAAATTGTTGCACCCCCTGCAACAACTTTAAAATAATAATAGCCAGTTGTCCAATTTGTAGTAGGAACTTTTATATTTAATATTGCAATGCCATTTGTAGTAGTTGTTGGAGAATAATCTCCACTAGCTAGAGCAGTGTAAGTTCTACAAGATTCATATGAACAACTTCCATCTCCAACATAATAACTTAAACTAGTTATTGAAACACTAACTCCTGTTGAATTCAAATTACTATCTTTAACAAGTAGTTTAATAGTAAGGTTTTGATTTGGTGCAAAATTATATTTATAATTTCCATTTAAATCAGAATAATAATATTCACCAGAATAAGCACTTCTTCCTTCAACAGAAAGAGTACTCCAATCTTGGACAGTTGTTGAACCATCAGAACTTTGCCAATCAGCATAAATATAATTATATCCATTATTCCATCCATTAGAAGGAGCATAAACAGTTATATTTGAAGTTCCATTAATAGTGCAATATCCAGAAACATTAGAATAACAAGATGCTTGAGTAATATTATCTACAGCTCTAAAAACATATTCTTCTAAAGTGCTTTGAGAATTATCATATCTCCACTGATATAATCTTGTTAATCTTCCTATTCCAGCCTGACTAGAATTAGAAGGTTTTCTTAATGTAACAGATGTATTAACATTTACAGTTGTTAAAATAACCCCCCCATTACCCCAAGTTATTGTAAATGGAACTGTTTTAAATGAAAGCCATCCTGTTTGAGTGCTATTATCAACATTATCTTTAACAATCATATTCAAGTAATGATAACCCCCATAACTTCCACTTCCCCATAGATTATTATTTGGACATATTAAAATAGTTGTTGAACCATTAAAACTAGTATTTGTATAATTAGTATAATTAATAATACTGTTTCCAAATCCACTCCAGATATTTTCATAAACAGTTGTTACTGAGTAATTTCCACTAAGAACAGAAGAAGAAGACCAGTCAGAATCATAGACATATAAACTAGCATTAACACATTGGTTATCATCAATATTGTAACTGCTAGTGCTTGCACTTACTCTAAATGGCTGTACATTAAACCAAAGCCAGCCAGTAGAAGTTTCATTATCAGAATTTTTTAATGTTAATTCTCCATAATAATAACCAGTTGGCCAAGTTCCATTTTTATAGGTTACATTTAATAAGCCATTTCCAGTAATATTTAAAGGACTTATATTTATATTATTAGGATAGCTATATTCTTTTTGTTGATATGTTATAGGGTCCCAAGTTCTCAGAGTAAGACTATCAAATGTCGCATTAATATAATCTGATGCATTATACCTTGTACTTCCACTCCACCATTTATAATTCCTAGTAGTTGATACATTAAAGAACATTGACTGATTTCCTCTTATGCTATATTTATAATTTGTTCCATTTGCATCAGTTGGCTGTGTTTCAACATAAAATGCAATTGTATTAAACCAAGCATATCCAGTATCTGTTCCATTAACATTTAAAATAACACTATAATATCCACTTCCCCAAGTTCCTGTTGTTGAATTTATTTGTAACATATAAGGACTTGAACCTGTTTGATTCAAACCAGTAGCCCAATACCAAGGACTTGAATTAGTCACATAAATAATATTTGAAGTATACTGTGTTGAATTAAGGTCTTTGCAAGGCCATTTTTTACAATCTGATATTTTTTTAACTCCAATTGAAGTATTTCCATAAATATTTCCACCCCCATTATAATCATAATTACCAGCTTTTGTTATTCTTATATAAAGGCTGATATTGTCCTTTGAATTAAAATAACTTTTATAATTACAAGAAGCATTAGTACACTCGATAGGACTTCCATAAACATCCCATAATTTTACACTAAACCAAGCATAGCCATAATCTGTTTCACCTGTTCCTGATTTTGTTGCTTGCAAAGTTGCTCTATAGTTTCCAGTTTTCCACACACCCCCAGTTATATGCGCAGTAGATAAATTTAGTGTACCTGTATTTCCTGCAATGCTTGTTGAATTTAATAAACTTATATTATATCCTGAATCAACAGGAGGCCATATCCATTCACCATCTCTTCCTTGATATTCTATTTTTTTAACACTTATTGTACCACTTAATCCACCACTACTTCCATAACCTCCCCACCACCCGCTTCCAGCTTCATACATTTGAATTTTTAAAGAAATATTGCTTGAAGGATTATTTTGCCAAGTTTGAGCCCAACCATATAAATAAAATGCTCTTGCTTCAAATTTACTGTAAAAAGTACTTTGGCTTCCATCTTGCCCAACAACCTTGAATTTGACAATACTCTGTCCTCCCTCCCATTTTGATAAAGGCTTTACAGTGCAAGTATATCCTCCTGAAGAATCACTTGATTGGCATGTGGAGTCAGTAGTATTTACACTTTGTAAAGCACCTGACTCTGAATTTTTAACCTCTTCTATAGTTATTGTTGCATTAGCAACAATCTGTTTTGTAGAATCAGTTGCGCATGCCATTCCCATTCCATAATAACTACTGCTTCCATTAGAATTATTAATTGCAGTTGCTTTTCCAGTAGGATTATTTGCCTGAGTTAATTTTATTTCAAAATAAACAGTGTCTTTTGTTTTAAATTGCCACACATAATAATTACCAGTTCCAGAAACCTGTCCTGCTGTATTTTTTGTTGCAGTGCAATAATCATGAGGATTAACAATAAATTTAGTATTTGCCCCAATTGTTCGATTATCTGCAAATAAATAAACATTATAAACTCCACCAATTCTAGGAACATCTAATTTAATTTTTTGTTTAGATGAATTCCAAGCCCATTCATAAACTGAATTTGAAGAATTTACTAAACTAAAATTATCAACTTGAGAATATGAATATTCATTACCATCAACATTTTCAACAATAAATACTTCTGCATTGCTTAGATTAAAACTAGCAGATGTAGAATTATAAGTGGATAATGATAAATAAACATACTCATTTGTTCCAAATAATTCTTTTATATTCCCATCGCTATCTGTTGATTGTGCAGACATAACTCCATTAATAATTTTTATAATTCTGTTCTCTGTTTGAGTATCTCCTTCTAAAGAAAGAGTTAATGATAATAAATATTCTCCTGCAACAGAAGGAGCAGTTAAAGAAAATTCATAGCATCCATTTGTTCCACAAGTACTATTCCAAGTAGCATTTGTACTATTAATCACATTATTTAACTTATCTTTCAAATTTATGTTAAACGAAGATCCAGAAATATTTGTAATAACAGTTCCATTTGAACGATAAGTAGGAATTGTTTCAAATTTCAATGTTTTATTTATAAAAGAACTATATTCATATTCAAAACCAGAACCAACTGATTTTTTGTTTAAAGAAACCATCCAATCATGAACTTGAAAAGAAGTTGTTGAAGTTATGCTTCCATCCCCTGTTTTTGAAACAGTTACATGTGGAGTGTAAACTCCATAATTAAAATTACTAAGAGAATCAATTAAAAAACTATTTGTAAAAGAATTATTACTATTTAATGTAGTTAAGGTTATTGTTTTAATATTGACTCCAGATGAATTAGTAATATACCCTGAAAAAGAATAACTATCAGAATCACTTGCATTATTTATCTTTACTTCTACTCTTGCTTGCTCACTTTTTGTGAAAACATTTTTATAGGATTCCCCAAGATCATCTTTTATATACAGATTATAGGAAAATGGAACAATTGAAAATGAACTAAATGCTTTAAAATTATCTATTTCCAACAAATAATCCCCATATGATGAAGGTGCTGTTAATGAAGAATTACATTTTCCATTAGTTCCTGTAACACAATTAAAACTTTGGATTATAGCATGAGAAGAGTTTCTTAAACTTCCATTAATACTAACATTGCTAACATATAAAATATTATCCCCTATTGTCCTAATTGCTTCTGCTTCAATAATCATTGTCTCAGAAGGATTGTATTCAGATTTATCAGAATTTATTCTTAAAGAATCAATAGTTTGATTAACAACTTTTATTTGAACTTCTGAGAACCACGTGTAATTATTTGGATCTTTATATTCTGCCCTGATATAATAAGAACCATTTAAAGAACTAACATTCATTTGAGTTGCATTAGTGTAATAATCACTTTTTGAATAAAAAGTTCCATTTGAATCAGTAGTAAGAGTATAATTGCTGACATAACTTCCATTAATGTTTCTCAATGTGATATTTACATTTGTATTTGATAAAACGGAATTAGCTATAAATGTTCCATTACTAGAATAATTTGACAAGCTTAATTGACCTTTTATTTCAATTCTTTCATTTACACTATAAACAGTGTCTTTAATAGTAAAATAAATATTTGCAACATAAGCATCTGCAAAAATAAATTGCAAATTAAATAATATTAAAAATAAGATTAAGCAGCTGATTATCCACCTCTTTCCCATAATAATAAGACAGGTGAGTCCTATATAAAGATTTCTTTTTAAACACCAAATAAACTTTTTATAACTTAAAAAGATTTTTAGATGAATTTAAGAATATCTTTTTGAGGAATAAAAAGTTTAAAACAAATTTTTTATAAAAAATTTTAATAGCCATATATTTCCAAGAAAAAAATTAAGAACAACCATTGCAATAATTAAAAAAATTATTATCCAAAAAGCCCAACCTAAAAATCCCCTTTTTTCTTTTTTTGGTTTTCTCAATATATTGATATTTCCAATAACATCATTAATATCTTCAGAAATATCCTTTCTCATCTTACCTCTTTCTTCTTTGTGTTTTTCTCTTTCAATATCATCCATTGTCTTAATTGGCATGATTATTATAGAATTATGAGAAATTTAAATGTTTCTTAAAAACTGGGGAAGGCGTGTTAAGAACACTTCTGTTCGGTTTATCCACATTATTTAATGTAATATGGTGTTTAAATCATTTTGCTAAGTATTTTAAAACCTTATTATATTTTATAGTTTGAAATATAAAAAGGATTATTATTGCAATAACAACTATCCGAGTAGTCCAAGCTAATTGATTTTTAAAAACTATATCATCTACAGAATAATATCCAATAGACATAGACAAAGCAAGTGCAACTAACAATAAGAGCCATGTTCGTGTATTTTCATATTTGACTTTTAATAATTCATATTTATTATCCATTTTCACAAGTTTTCATTTTTTGTTATTGTTGAATTAAGTTCTTTTATCCTGATTATTTTTTTAATTAAAAATATAATAAATATAATTGTCATAGGTAATAATACAAAAAATGCAAATGGATAAGCATTACCATAACCTACCTCATAATTAAAACCTTTTCCGGAAAGATTAGAATAAAAATAAAGAATTGAACCAATCAAAATTACAGAAAAAATAACAATATAAGCAATTTGTTTCTTTTTATCATCTCTTGCTAATATTTTTAGTTCTTCAATATGTTCTTCTTCTAATTGATTTTTATAGTTTATTATTTGATTTGTTAATTCTTCATGTGCTTTGTCATGTTCTTCAGGAGTTAAAACCGCTAGATTATCCATTCTATTATTATTCTTATCCCCATCTATATGATGAATTTCATAAGCTTCAAAAGGTAATGGATATTTTTTTCTATCTTTTAAATAAATATAATGATATGCTCTATGTCTATGAACCGCATTTGAATGTTTTCTCTTATAGCCAAGTTTATCTTTGTAGGTCATATCTTTCCTATCTCTTATTAAATCAAGAAGAAATGAACTTTAAAAATCTTTATTCTTCTTTATTTTAAGCATATATCTACACAGAACATAAGTGTTATATGGGGAAGGCGTGAATCGAACACGCTACACCTACGTCTTCAGCGTAGTGCTCTCCCAATGAGCTACTCCCCCATAAATTAATCAATAAATATTCTTATTTAAAGTTAATGTTAGCTAGGGTTTAAGTAAGAAGTATTAGTTTTATTGATATAATTGGATTCATGGAAGTGAGCATGCAAACTATTTAAATTTGTACATTAATGATTATTAACAATAGATAAGAAATCAATTTCTTTTAACAAGAACAGAAATATCTCCAAGAGGGCTTGTTGTCTCAACATAACCTTTTTCCTTTAATTCAGTGCATAATCTTCCAGACATTAAATAATTCTGACCATCAAAAACAAGATTCTCATCACCCAATTGTCCATTAGAACCTACAACCCAAAATTGACCAAGGGGTTTTTCAGTTCCAAATCTTACAGCATCAGCTCTAACAGCACATTCCTGAGACAATAATTCTAATTCATTAGCTGTTAATTGAAATCTCATATTGTGCCTAAAGTCATGCCTATTATGGTGGGCAGCAGGATCTTCATATCTATCTGCCCTATGTGCTCCAATGCATTCTGGCCCTTCAAGATGAATTATTTCTACCATTATTTCAATAAGCATTTACTCTTTATATATGTTATCATTTAATAGTTACAACAAGATAGAAAAAACACAAACCTTAAAAACTCTTAAATCCTATAGATTTTGTGAGTGAGATAGTCAACCACGGGATCTGCTATTAGATTAGCAAGTTCTGAATAACATGAGAACTGATTCTGAGGAAGGTCTGCCCATTAAAATAAAATCATTAGATGAAAGTCTAATTGCTGTGAAGCAAAGCTCCACTACAGAAACGACACAGTCTTATCTGAGTAATGAACCATGCGGGAAACTTTGAAGATAAGAAGACCCTGTAAATCTTTTTAAGATTTTCAGGTCCTTCAAAATCCTCTGTGCAAACAAGATTTTGAAGTTGATGAAACGAGTGCCTTGATTGATGCAAGAGTAACATACGTACGCTCGCTTATAGGAAAGAAGTAATTCTTTACTATTCAGAGAATAGCAATATTCTCTGCAGTCAGATGTTGACACAAACTATTCCTTATTTGTTAAGGAAGTTTGACAAAAGGTGGCCTATTTCTCACTCACATTTTTTATATAATCTTAAGGAAATAGTAAATATTAATCTATTTGTAATTAAATAGGCTTGAAAAGTAAAAGAGTAGTAAATAATCTCATTTAAAATTAAGTTCAACAAATTTATCAGTCTTATTTAATCTCAAAGACACCATATCATATTACCTGATAACTTTATTGAATAAAATATTAATATTTCAAAAAATTATTTGGGCCGAAATAGGCTATTTTTAAGAATAAATTCTTTATCAAAGAATTTATTTACTTATTATTGTTTAATAAACAATGTTATCAATAATATATGATCTAATAATCTGGATTTTTCTATGGTTTTTTGGATGGTTTGGATGGTATCTCATACCAAAACATAAAAGGGATTACATAAACAATTATTTGATAGTATCTCTATACTTTTGTGCAATATCTCTAATATTAATTTATATTTTTAGAAATCCACTAGATACCTTAACGAAAAATCTATCTGTTTTTCCAGTAATAATATTAGCAGGATTTTTTGTCTTAAATTTTTTAACATTTTTTCTTTCCAACACTTTCCTAAGAAAACCAATTGAATTTATTGATAAATATTCCACAGTACATTATTTAAAAATGGACTATAGATATCTATTGTCAAAATCTTTTGAAATATTTTTCCAACAAATATTGATAGTTTCCTTAGTATTATTATTACATGAAAATGGATTAAGTGTAACCTGGATAACAATTATTTTTGTTTGTATGTTTGGATTTGGACATATACCTATGTTAAAACTTGGCGAGGGATTTTTTGGAACAATTATTTTCACAGCAGGAATATTTTCTGCATTTTTATTTCCCTACTTAATTTTAATATTTGAACATGGCTATATCTACACCTATATTTTACACTGGTTTTTCTATACAAATACAGGATTATTATTTTGGATTCTCAAATCCAAACCAGTTAAAGAAATAAAAGTCATTGCAGACGAAGAAATGAAAAAGGTAAAGAGGCGAATAAGGAAGGCAAACTCCTTTTAAGATTCCCAATATCTAATCAAAGAAATCGATAAGATATAAAGATAAAGCCTTTTCATTCACCTCTTTAGATTATTAAAATATTTTTGTTTATAAGTATTGTTGTTAAAAACTTCTATGAAATAATCTATCTATCGAATCGGTTTCAGCTATTTGTATGAATCCTTCTGTTGGAACCGGATAAAAATCATCACCAGACAAACTTGAAGTTTGTTTTTTTATTCCTGATTCAAGTACTCTTGAAATAGGTATCCAAAACCAGGTTTTGTAATTGTAATCTTCATTAGAAATTACATACCAAATATTAAGATTAAATATTCTTTGAAGTGAAGAATATTTTTTAGTTTCTTTTCCATCAAGACAATAGTTTCTATAAATGGGATCTATTTTCTTATTTTTAACATCTACAAATATAAACCCAAAATTAGGAAGTAAAACCATAAAGTCCGGTCTTTTTCCATAAGTTTCATTCTTAAATACTGATGAAAAACTTTCAGTATCTTGTTTTATATACATATAAGGAATATTATGATTATCAAGCCAATCTTTAAATCTTAATTCCGCTTCTTCACCTAACTTTTTTATGGAATTCTCTTCCATTAAAAATATAAGAGATTGATTTTTTTATATTTATCTATTCAATTGTTAATTCCAATCTGCCAGAATTTGCACGACCCATTCTAATTTCTTCATCCATTAATCCAGTAAATGCCCTCATTAATTGATTATATCCACTAATATTTGGAGTGTGTTCATTAAGTTCTATTCCTTCAATAACTGTGTGTCCGGGCATTTCAGTAGGAAGTCTTCCATTAGGATAATCATATTTTACATATCTTAAAGTTATTTTTTTCATTACCATTTTCATAAATAATATTATTTAAATTTATCTATTAGACTTATCATGTGTAGGACCAAGACATATGTTACATAGTCCTACATTTACAAATCATAATGTTTCTTATGCCTTCTATACTGAAAATAAACTACTAAAGGAGTTAA
>JAGVWZ010000006.1 GCA_018304045.1 Candidatus Pacearchaeota archaeon
TTAGGTTCAATAATAGAAATGAAAATGTTTTTAAGCTGTTAATGGATATATGTATTGTAAGGGGGCAGTTTAGTCCGGATTTACACTAATCACCAAAAATTATAAAGATATCTTCCTGTTGACGGAGCACTGCTGGGTTTATTAGTTGGATAAGTCCTTACCATGAACATCTAAAAAATTAATAATTTTTAAATTTATAGGGGGTATTTTATATGTAATGAATATTAACATTATTAATTCACACCCTATAATTTTATTAACTTTACTTTCCAATTTTTCTAAGCAAAATATACCATGATTAACTCTGAAGCAACAAAAAGCAAAATAATGTCTTTCGTACAAAGAAATGGGCCAAGTCTTCCAATTCAAATAGCAAAAGAGCTTTCCATGAATTCTATTTTCACATCAGCCTTTCTGTCAGAACTATTAGATGATAAAAAAATAAAAACAAGTTCCATAAGAGTTGGTGGAACTTCACTTTACCTTATTCCAGGACAAGAACAACAACTGGAAAAGTTCCATAACTTCCTCCATCAAAAAGAAATAGAAGCCTATCAATTACTAAAAGATAATAAAATACTAAAAGACTCTGAACAAGAACCAGCCATAAGAGTTGCATTAAGAGCAATAAAAGATTTTGCATTTTCGTTTAAAAACAATGATGAACTATATTGGAGATATTTAACAGTAACAGAACAAGAAGTAACTAGTATGTTTTCTAAAGCAAAACCAGTTGAAATAATTGAATTGAAACAAGAAATAAAACCTACATTAATAGAAAAACCTGTTGAACAAAAACAAATAAAAATTAATGATTCAGAAATCCAAACTTCAGAACACATAATTCAAAAAGCAAAAATAAAAAAAGCAAAACCAGAACAAAATACAATCTCATCTTTTATCAATCCTCTAGCAATAAAAACAGAGCCAAAACAAGAAAAGATAAAACCAAAATCAGATTTTGTTCTAAAAGTGATTAATTTTCTAGAGGAAAATAAATTCAAAATCCTGGAAGAAAAAGAATACAAAGCAAAAGAATATAATTGCATAGCAGAACTTGAAACAAAACTTGGCCCAATTGCATTTCTATGCCAAGCAAAAGAAAAAAAATCAGTTTCAGATTCAGATTTAGACCTCCTTCTAAGACAATCCCAGTCAATACCTCTTCCAGCATTGTTTATTTATACAGAAACCCTATCTAAAAAAGCCCAGGAATATCAATCTAAATTCTATTCAATTCTAAAAACTATAAGAATAGAATAAAACATGATTTTAACAAAAGTATTTATTTATCTTAAAATATTAGTATTGTGTATAGTGCTATAAAATTTAATCAAGATTATGAGTTATACAATCTGTTCCTTATGTTCACATAACTTATTTTACATTAAGATAATAAAAAACACAAAAAAGTGCTCTGCCAGAGGTTCTTGATATTCCTAGAATTTAGACCAATTATTGTCTAATTTTTATTTACTCCCCCCTAATTAATGAGGGGGAGAAAGAAAAATAAGTAAGTTTTATAGGAAGATAGTTTATATTATTTAATTCCAAACAGAGCACTAAAAAGCATAATTTTATATCATATAAACCCCTATAGAATTCATAAGATTTAGCTAAAAAAATACACAAAACAACAATGTTTTTAAAGCCTGAATCTAAGGTAATATTATGGGAAGAATAAAATCTAAACTAGTAAAAAGAACATCATTAGCACTGCTAAAAGAACCAAATACTTTTAATAGTGAATTTGAAAATAACAAAGAATTACTTAAAGGTCTAACTCCTAGTAAAAAAGTAAGGAACCAAATAGCAGGTTATATAGTTAGAAAAAAGAGAGCAGAACTAAAAGGCATAAAAAGTATTCAGTAATAACAATAAAGTAAAAACAATAAAATGGAAGAAGAAAAAGTTCCAAGACAAGGAGAAGACAATACTATTTTTGTAGGTATAAAACCATTTATGAATTATGTAACTGGAATTGTAATGCAGTTCAAAAACAAAGGGCAAAATGAAGTCATTGTATCTGCAAGAGGAAAATTCACTTCAAAAGCAATCGATGTTGTTGAGGTCGCAAGAAGAACCTTTCTAAAAGAAGAAAACATTCAAATAAAAGACATAAAAATATCAAGTGAACAATTTGAAAACAAAGAAGGAAAAAGAATCTTTGTTTCAAGCATTGAAATATATCTAATTAAGGGATAGTTCTATTAATATTTAATCAAAAATTATTTCACTTTTTTCCGATCCTTTTCCTTAACATCTTTCTTAATCCTATCTTTCAAAAGAATATCTAATTTTTCATCAATACCATTAACCTTCTCATAAATTTTCTTAATTCTTCTATTTCTTAAAAAACCCATGACTCCTCCAATAATAAGGATTATTGCATAAATAATAAATAAAACACCTACTGCCTTTACAACAAAAATAAGATCACTGAGCTTTGAAATCAATTCAGGAGATAACTCCTTCAGCAAACTAGGATCTAAAGTAGCCAATTTACCAACATCAGAAAATATCTAACCCCATTTTATATAATCCATAAGCCAACAAAGGTTTTTAAATCTCCCTCTTTTGATATTTTATAAGGCTCCATAGCTCAGTGGTCGAGCGCGTCTCTCATAAGGACGAGGTCCCGAGTTCGATCCTCGGTGGAGCCAGTCTTTTCATAATAATATTTTAATCTTTCAATCTGTTTTGGATTCACAAAACCTATTTCTTTTATAAATTTTTTAAGATTATGCTTACCATTTATTTGTATTCTATATTGTTCTTGGTTATTAGGATATGTAGTTTGAACCCTTCTTTTAGCCAAATAAAGATTAGACTTAATTCCTACAGAATTTAGATAATCATTAATTTCCCTTATCAATATTTTAGCTATTCCATTAGCTTCAACTCTTGGATATAAAGTACCATTATTATCTGTCAACACTAAAGAACCATCTGTAGCAAAAAATCCACGAATCAAATATTTAACTAAATTTTTATCATAAAACACTTTTGGAATAAATAACCTATCCCCTTTCTTCCCGATTGGAAATCCAAAACTGTTAATAAAATCAAACAATCTATGATTAATAAAATTAATATCTATAGTATTTTCATTTTTTCTAAATTTTATTGGAATCTCTTTATTAATTAACTGATTAAGTATGGGCTTAATAATATCATTAAAAAATGGCATATCATCATTAGAATTTCCTGTAATTGAAATAAATTTTTTCTTTTCATAGACCAAACTAAGACATCCATCCCCTAGCATTATGCCATACAAAATTGCAAAGTTTTTATTTAATTTAAGAGTCATTAAATATATAATCTGCAAGTATATAAATACCTTTTGCTCTCATAAATATCAACGATAAAATAATTAAAAATACAATATCTCCCCTATTAAAAACCTTTAAAAATACCCTAAGTATATCTTGATTAAAAGAGTTCTTGATAATTTAAAATGAAACCTCCAAAACTACCTTTAGGATATACAGGCTATGATTCAGAAAATAGATTTTGTCCAGATCCAAGTTTAATAAATCCCAATGCAATCTATGAACCACCAGTAAAAACTTTAATAGGAAAAATTCCAGTAGTCATAGTTGATTCTCACCATGAAGTTTTTCCATTTTGGTATAGAAAAGACCATGAACCAATAGCCCTAGTTCATATTGATAATCATTCAGATACATGTGCAAACATTCCAACCTTAGAAGAACTTGCAGAACATGGAATTAAACCAACAATAGATCAATACACCAAAGACTATCTAAACATAGCCACATTTATTGCACCTGCATTATATTATAAATTGATTAATGCGGTCTATTGGCTAGATCCAATCAATTTAGAACTATGTAAATTAGATTCCAATATATACGAAGAAAATGGAAAAATAAGATTCAATTTAACAAATCCTTTTCCAAAAGCTTATAGAATAACTCCCAGAGATTTAGCAAATGAAATTAACAATAAATTTATTTTAGATCTAGATTTAGATGCATTTGAATGTGTAGAAGAACCTGCTTATTGGAGAAGCAGGAGATTTAGTTTTGGTTCAATAAAAATTCAAAGATTTTTAAGAAAAAGAATAATAAATAAAAGATTCTCACAAACAAAAAAACTACTGCATTTACTTCCAACTCCAGAGATAATAACAATTGCAACATCCCAAACTCCAATAACAACAACTCCTCCTGAAAATGTCGGATATTTAGAATTAAAAACCCTTGATATGCTAGAGGAACTTTATCAAAGATAACTATTCCTCAACACTCTCAACTCTATAAAACTCTATTTCAGCTCCTTTCCAAACATCTTTATCTAGTCCTGCTTTAATAGAAAGATTTTCTAAAAATCCTTTCTTATCAGGAATCTGCTCCCAGACTTGAGGCAAAAATGTTGCACTATAAAATCCTTTTCTTAAAATAAGCCCCATTTTATTATCAATTTTACTAAAAATCCTTTCTCCAACACCAAGTTTTACAGGTTTTTTTAATACTGATATTTCAATCTTTATCTCATTTAGTTCTTCTTTTGTTAAAGCTAGAAAACGAGTATCATAAAAAGCAGCGCTTCTTGCATTATCAACAATATCTTTCCATAACTCTTGATGAGCTTCTAAACTTCCAATACAACCCCGAAGCTCTCCATTAATAGTTAATGTAACAAAACATGCTTGTTTTTTACTATATTTGTTTTTAATATCCTCAGACACTTCTAACCTTTTTCCAGTTAACTGGCTTTCAATAGATTCTCTTGCAAGTTCTAGTAATTCTTTATATTTTTTCATTAAACATTTCCTATATGCACATTCTTTAATCCCTGTTTTATTCCAATTTCATATGCCTTTTCCAAACTTTCTTTTGAAGTTATTTTTTTATTTAACATTCTATATTTAGGAAAAAACCTGCTTATATGCCAAGGAATTTTCTTATCAACAGAAGCAATGAACTTAGCTATATTTCTAAATTCAGTATCAGAATCATTTAAACCAGGAATAACCAATGTTGTTATTTCAACATGAATTCCTGATTTATAAAATTTTTTAATAATTTCAAGCACATTTTTTAAGTTACCCCCACAATATTTATTATAAAAACTCTCTTTAAAAGATTTTAAGTCAATATTTACAGCATCAATATACTCCTTAATATATCCAAAACTTTCGCGCGAAAAATAACCATTTGTAACCAGAATATTTTTCAAACCATTTTCCTTTGCAAGTTTTGCACAATCTTTTACAAATTCAATAAAAATAGCAGGTTCATTATAAGTATAAGCAATTGACTTGCAATTATATTTTACAGCAGAAATAACAATTTCTTCAGGACTTATTTCTTCTCCAAATATTTTTCCAGATTTAGAAGATTGTGAAATATCAAAATTCTGGCAAAAATCACACTTAAAATTGCATCCAACAGTTCCAATTGAAAGAGCATAGCTTCCAGGCAAGAAATGATATAATGGCTTTTTCTCAATTGGATCAACATTAATTGAAGAAACTTTGCCGTAAACAATAAGCATTAACTTCCCATTTTCATTTTTCCTAACACCACAAATACCAGTTTTACCTTCATTAATAACACATTTATGAGCGCAAGCTAGACATCTTACTTTCTTTAATTTTTTCTTCTCATATAAAACACATTCTTTTTGCATATTATTAATAATAATCTAAAGTTTAATAAATTAAGCATAATTAGTAAAATTATGTGGTATCCTTCATCTAAACGAGAGCTAGAAGAATTCATAGACAATTCATTTAAACAAAAATTAAATTTAAAACTAATTCCTAAAAAAATAAATGGCCTCATAGTCCCTCATGCTGGCTATGAATATTCTGGGTTGATTGCTGGAAAAGCATTTTCTCTTCTTAAAAATAAAAAAATAAACAAAGCAATTATCTTGGGCCCAAGCCACTATATTTCAACAAACCAAGCACTAACAACAAATAAATTAATAACAACACCTCTAGGAAAAATTAAAACATTTAATATAACTGCGCAAGCAGCAAATCAGCATTTTTCGCAGTTTCCAACTGCGAACTTGGATTCCGAGCATTCCATAAACAATCAAATCCCTTTTTTGCAAAAATTAGGAATAAAACAAATCATGCCATTAATGATAGGAAATATAAACAATCAAGCAAAAGAAATAGCTGAAAAAATTGCAAAAATTCCAGCACTTTACATTTTTTCCACAGATCTCTCTCATTTTCTAACCTATGAACAAGCACTAAAAGAAGATAAACAAACTATCAACATCATAGAAAATCTAGATATTAATAATTTTAATAAAATTAATGCCTGTGGCATATATCCATTAATGATTTTATTTGAACTCTGCAAATTATTAAAAACAAAACCTCACTTAATAGAATATAAAAATTCAGGAGACATTACAGGAGATAAATCAAGTGTTGTTGGCTACTCAAGCTTTTGGTTCTAATTTTATCTTTGAACAATATTCCCATCAGAATCATATTCTAATCTTACCTCAACAACTCTTTCCCCCGGCTTAGGAACATAATTAACAGACAAAGGAGCATAACAACTTCCCCTATGTTCAGGACAGTCATGCCTATCCAATGCAACATCCGGCCGACTATCTGCACTTCTCCAAATACTCAACATTTGTTTAAGCGTTAGCATCTAAAACCTCCCTATCCTTAAGCTTTTTTCCATCCCCAATTATAACTCCATCTCCTTTTTTTCTAGGAATAATATGAACATGAACATGATGAACAATCTGCCCTGCAACTTCCCCATTATTAACAATTAGATTAAATCCCTCTGCATTATTCTCCTTTATCAAATCAAGTCCAACTTTCTTAACAGCATCCAATAGCTCTCCACCAAGACTCGAAGGCATATCCAACAAAGTTTTATAATGCTTTTTACTAACAATAAGACTATGTCCTTCAGATTTTGGATTTACATCTAAAAACGCAATAAAATTATCATCGTCATAAATATTTTTACAAGGAATTTCTCCTCTTACTATTTTACAAAAGATACAATCCTCCATATTAATTATTCCCCCTGCCATAAACTTTTGCATACCATTCAATTTCTTTTAATCCATTAAAAAAACCTTCACTAGAATATAATCTTGGAAGAGCTCTTCCTTCATCTCTTAAAACATCATCAGAACTCAAAGAAGTTAAATGAAAACCTATTCCAGACTGAGAAAGTGCTGCTACAGCTAATCTGCTTTCTTCACTTCCATCTTGAACACATAATTCAATCAGCATATTAATTAATAAGATTCAAGGTTTATAAAAATTTATATGTTACTAAAACTCCTGTCCAAATTCATCTCTTATTAAACAACCTTCATCATCAACATATGCTCCTTTAACAAAATCATAACTTAATCCTCTTTGCCTTGCTGCTTCAACATTAGCAGGATTATTTGGAGAAACATCAGCATCAAAATCAGTTAATCTTCTTGTTAAATCATTTCCCATATTAATTAAAAGTAATCATCCATTAAAAACTTTATTATCAAATAATAACTATTTCTTCTTATAATAAAGATAAAAAGGAGGTATTAATTCATTATATGAAGGCCCAAAATTAGTCAAAGGATCATCATAAACTCTTTCAGGAACAGCAATTTCAACACCAGAATCAACACCTGCATCAGCAGGAGTTCCACAAGCATAAACTTTTCCTGTTGTTGAATTTACACATATATAATTATTGTAAGGAATAGTATAGCAATAACTTTCATTTCCACAAACTCTTGAGAATTTATAGGCAGTAAACTTATCTATATTTTGTTTTAATTTATCCTTAACCGAAGCAGAAACATTTAATCCATCAATATAAGGAAGATATTTTCTTGCACTTCCAAAAAAATTATCCTGACTAATTGAACCAATGCCCATGCCATATTTCAAATCATAGAATACAAAATTATTATAGCTTGCTTTTCCAGTTGCATTATGATTCATTCCAACAATTACAACAAAATCATCACTAGTATTAGTTAGATTGAACATTACAAGCGAAGAAAAATAAGCAGCATCCTGATCATCTCCACCACAACCAGCACCAATTTTAGTACATTTCTCAAATAACCATAAATAACCAGCAAGAGTAGTGCTTCTTGCACTTGAATTCAAATATCTACTAGATTTAAATTCAGCCAGTTTAACAGCATCAGCCAATGCAAAAAGAGATTCATTATATTCTTCTTCACTAATTCCAGTATCCTTAGGAGGCATATTAACAAAACTAAATTTCTTAGAAAAATTATTTTCAGGAATATTGGGGACAATTCTCAAAACTTTTATAGGAGGATTGCTGATATACAGATCTCCAAGAGTTTTGTTTTCAACATAGGCAAATCTATTAATAATCTGAAAATCATCAGACTCATTTTTAAAACCCATATTTAAAACATCAGCCGGAACATGAATAGTATTAACAACATCAGGATTAATTCCATATTTTGGAAAAATATTTTTCTTTAATTCATTTATTAAAGAAATATCAAGATTTTGATCAGCAGTTACAATAATTACAAAAGCACCATCAGCGTTCCCACTTAATTTTTTAGAAGTATTGATAACCTCATCATTTAAAGGTGGAACATAGTCAAAAGAACCCTGGTAATTATATCTAGATGTATCTACTGTAGTGTTGACCCCCTCTAACATTTTTGCAGATATAGCATTGAAAATTTTATTTCCTATTTTAGCTAATGGTTCTTGATTATTAAAATCCCTTGATGCAAGGTAAGGTATGTAACTAAAAAATCTTGATTTTGGAGGACTTATTCCAATTATTACAATAGCCTCATCGCTCCTCATTCTAAACCTCATACTAAGATTAGAGCCGGGAACAAGAAGATTCTCCCTGCTATATTTATCCTGTGGATGCATAGGAGCTAAAACCATTCCATAAGGAGAAGCCGGGTTTAAACCCATAGAATTACCAATAGTATTTATCAGATTTGCAGCATCTTTAATATCAAAATAATAAAAACTACCTTCCTTAACCCAGTACCTTTTATTAACATAGGAATTTTTTAAATCATTTGAAACCTGTTGCATCTGAAAAAATGAAACATCCTGATCAGAATAATTTATTTGGGTTCCTCCAAAAAAATTAATAACATTTCCTGTAAAATTTGTATTAGAAATAATAATTACAGTAATAGCTAAAAAAATAGCAATTACAATAAAAATTGTCAAAACAACATAATTTAATTTACCCTTACCTCTTTTCATAAAAATCATAATTAATAGTTATATATAAACCTTATTCATTAAATTTCAAATCAATATGTTTTCCTGTTTTAAGATAATTATCCAATACCACAAGCTCATCATAAATACCTTCAATTAAATCATAATTCCTAGCTTCTTGTAAATCAACCCAAGCATATTCAGTTAAAGCATTGCATAATTTAACTTCTTCATTAATAGGTTCAGCACATAAACTTACAACTAAACAAGGAATATTATCCGACCTTATGTAAACCATACTTGTAACATAGCCAATATTCTTTATTTCCAGTCCAACCTCTTCCATGATTTCTCTTTTTAATAAATTTTCAAAGATATTATACCAATGATGTTCTGTATCTTTCTCTCTTAAAGCATAGTCTAAAACTTCTAGCTTTCCACCAGGAACAGTCCATCTATTTGGAAAAGCCTTTTCCCAATCTGCTCTTTTAGCAATTAAATACTTATCTCCTTTAACAAGTATTCCAGTTACAACAACATAATGGAGCTTATTTTTATCATACATAATCAATCCTAACAATATTTATATTTAAACTCTAGCTCAAAAAATTTGACTAAAAATGGAAAAAATAGAACAAAAAATACTTGAACAATTTCTATATAACAATAGATTAAAATTCAATGAAATTGAAAAACTCATAAAAATAAGATCCAATAAACTTGCCTATCACATTAAAAATCTAATAAAAAAAGGAATTTTAATAAAAAATAAAGAATATTCCCTATCAGAAACAGCAGAGCATCTTATTCCATATTTATCAGATAAAAAAGCAGTCCTTCCAGTAATTTTAATTCACATAGGAAATAAAAACCAATGTTTTCTCTACAAAAGAAAAAAAAGACCTTTTCAAAACTACCTTTCAATGCCAGGTGGAAGATTTTTAATAAAAGAATCAATTCCAGAGGCAACAAAAAGAATAATGCAAAAATTTCTTATTAATGCAAAATTCAAAAAAATAAACTCCATAACCCTAGAGCACGTTGGAACATCAAAAACAAAAGTGCATTCTTTTCTTTTGATTTTTGTTTCAGCAACAACAAAGAATAAAATCCAATTAACAGAAATAAAAAAGAATAAATCAAAAATAATTTCCAGTGACTATCAGATTCTAATAAATAATCTTAACCAAGAGATAAAAATAAACACAATATATTCCAAGGCCTAATTATTTTTCAAATCCTCAACAAATTTCTTAACTTTTTCCTCAATCCTATCAACTCTTTCCCTAATCCCAATCAAATCTTTTTCATCACAATCATCAATCTTCCACCAGATTATCTTTCCGTTATAACTATCTTTAAAAAATAAAGGATCCACATTATCTGCAACAATGATTAAGTAATCATAGTCATTAATTTTCTTAACATCCACCCTTCTAGGAATTCCACCAACATCAAAAAATCCTTGAGTCACTTTATTGGATTTTTTGGGGTAGGAAAAAGATGATAAACTTTTTCCTACAACATACCCCTTCTTCTTCATAATATCAATAACACTTTCTGCAACATAAAGATGCAATTCATCAATTAGAATTCCAGCACTTTCCCCAATAATTTTCTTATTTCTATTAAGACGATTAAAAATCTTCTCCAACCTTACTTCGGAATCGATTGTGCTTGCAGAGGAATAGGATTTTCATAATGTTAAAATTTGTCAACCTATTTTAAATTTTTACTATTGAAAATTTGGAACAAATTTTCATATTATTAAATACATACCAATATTTTTATACCTATCTCCATTAAAAAAATATGGAAAAAGAGGAAATAAATTCAAGATTAATTATTCAATCATAAATATTCTTTCTATGCCCTACTTTTAGAATTTGTATAGTATCTTGTTCAATAGAAAAAATTACCCTATAATCTCCAACTCTAAGTCTAAAATTATCACATCCCTTTAATCTTTTTATGTCTTTAGAAAATGGATTTCCAGACAATTCATCAACTTTTTTAAAAATTCTTCTTGAAATAATAGATTCAAATTTAATCACTGAATCATATGCTTTTTCATCCCAAACTATTTTAAAGAGCATTATAATCCAAGCCTTTTTTTCACTTCTTCATGAGATATGAATTTTCCAGATTTTATTCTCTTTCTGGCTTCTTCTATTTCTACTCTTGTTTTTTCATTTATCTCTTTATCATCCTCAATCATTCTTTCAATTATCTCATTATAAGTTTCTCTTTCCATGAGTTTCATTCTATCCAGAATAGATTTTACATTATCTGAAATTTGTATTGTTGTTGCCATGTTATAATTACCTATAATCTATTATAATAAGCTATAGTATTTAAACTTTTCTGTTAAATAAAAAATAATTATACTAAGTTTCCTTCTGGAAAATAATCTATTTTATGATCCCTGTATAATGGAAAAGATTCAAAATCTGTTATGATCTCTGAAAATTTTCCCCTAATCTGAGTAAATATTTCATGAAATTCCTCATCACTCTTTGTTTCAACTTCCATACCAATTCTCCATCTTCCAATATGTTTTACTAAATAAGTTATATTAGGAATTGATTTTAAATAAGAATAAAACTCTTCTTCTTTCTTTACATCTATATGATTAATTGAAAAAAATAATAGATGAGACCTATATCCAAAAATAATAGGGTTAATAAGAGTTCTAAAACCCAATAACAATCCAGAATTAACCATAGAACAGATTCTATTCTTTATGGTATTTGGAGAAACATTAAGTTTTTTAGAAATATCAAAATTAGAAATTAATGCATTAGTCTTAATCATCTTAATAATACCCCTATCTAAACAATCCAGTTTAATCTCTGAATTAAACTTCATTTTATGAAAAATTTCTTTTCTTTTTTCTTTTTTATCTAGAATATAATTTCTTTGAAGATCAAATACATTAATGTAAATTAAAATTTCATAATCTTTTATAAAAGAACCATATTTCTGAGAAATTTTTTCAAATATTTCATTAAATTCAAAATTATCTTTACAAATAAAATTTATTATCAAATCCCAATTACCCCCGACCTCTCCAACCCAAAAAGTATATTTATTATTCTTTAGATACTCTATAAATTCTTCTTTCTGATTTTTAGAGATATGTTGAAAGCGTAATATTACCCTATACCAATTAAACCCAACAACCGCGGTATCAAAAATAGTTAGAGAATTAAAAATAACATTTTCTTTTTGTAATCTCCTTATCCTATATTCTACGGCTTGTCTAGAAAGCCCTACTTTTTTTGCAAGGCTTGTTATAGGAATTCTAGCATTCATATCAAGTTCAGCAAGTATTCTCTTATCTTTTAAATCTATTTTAACCATTTAACATATTTGCAATTATTATATATAAATATTGCTATAATGCCTAATTATTAACAAATAGTTTTATCATTAGTAATATTTACCATTAGATAATAGTAAAATGGTAAAAAATATAGTATTTTCAGGTCATTTTTCTCTAGGAGAAAAAATAACTGATTCAGAAAGAAAAACAGTCGAAGAAACAATAGGAATAAATGGAGATCTAGCCCTAGTTGTAAATGATATTGGATTTAGAAGAAGAGCTTCCTATGCTTTTTGCTGGGGAGTAAAACTTCTTCCACTAAGATGTAAAAAACCTGCATGTGGTATGTCAAGAGGTCAAATCGCGATTGAAACAGACTTAGACGAATCCTGTTATACTAAAGTAATAGATCTAAGTAAATCCCATTATGATAAAGACCCATTTGAATCTGAAAAAGATCCAGAATATACTAAATTATTAAAAAAAATTATAATTTCAGACCTTATTAAAACCCGATTGAATAAATATGGGATATCTATTCCAGATGAAAGAATATTTTTAGAAACTTCCTTAAGAAATTTAGCAAGCGATAGAATAAGAAGATCTAGATCAAAAGGAGATAAAAGCTGGGCATCTGAATTAGAAAAACTTTCTCTATATTTAGTAAATGGTACAACTCCAACTTGCCAAGCAATTATGCTAGCATTATATGAAAAAGTATCTTCTTTAGGATATACTTCTGTTACTCAATACTATCCAAAAATAAATAGAACCGCAATTGAAAATGCAACAAATTTATGTAAAAGACTTTCTGAACATTTTCCAAATGATCCTCGATGGCATTTGGAATTTGAAAATAAATATTTTTAATTATTCCTTCTTCTCTTCTTTCACAAAATTATCTTCAATTTCCTTCTTTTCCTCTTTCTTAACCCTGGTCTGAACCAATTTTCCAGCTTTAATAAAA
>JAGVWZ010000007.1 GCA_018304045.1 Candidatus Pacearchaeota archaeon
TCGGAAATTGAGAAATTAGAATAGAATTCTTTTATCTTTGTTAATGTTCTGGATAGATTCCTCTTCTTTTATAGGGGCAATTGAGTCCATCTGGTGAATCGCAGTTCTCTAGAACACACATACCATATAATCCATTCATGTTAAATCCTTCGTCCTGTGAATCTGGTTCTTCGGGTAGGTCATGCAATGGTTTTCCACAGGTGTAGTCTCCATTTCTATTTTTGAATCTATGTTCACAAAAAAGAACATATTCTATTCTTCCAGGCCTTAATCTAAATGGGAATATTCTTTGTTTTTGCTCCTGAGTTAACTTGGTATAATTTAGATGAAATCCCGGATATTCTGTTAATTTTGTCATTGCATCAATTGGACTTGATGCTTCTACTAAGGTAAATGTTTCTTCTCTTCCAATTATTGCCCTTCCAACTGAACAGGACATTGCAGATAGTTCATGGATTGGAATCCAATAGATATTATTTACTGGTGTTGGACTTTCTTGAGTTTGTGCTGTGGACATATTTTAGATCCAGAAAAATAAAGTTATAACCCTGCTTACTTTAGTTTGCAAATACATAACATTCATTTTTCTGTCTGATCAAAAACTTCATGCTCGGGATTTTAATCCCGAGTTTTTGACAAGAAGAAATTTAATTTATAATGATTTAGGTGATATGATTTCTTGTTTATTTATTACTTGTTTATGATGAAAAATTATGATAAAAATTTATAAAGATTTATTCTATAAAATATCATGGGACATAGAATTGAGGTTAAATCAAAAATTGGAGATACTCCTTCACAGAATATAAAAAAGTTTTTAGAGCATGAAGGTTTTGCTATAGGGGATATTGAAATAATTGAAGTTTATACCTTAGATAATCATTTTTCTAATGAAGAACTTATAAAAATTGGGGAGATGTTAACAAATCCAATTACTCATGAGTTTAAAATTGATATACCCACAAAGAATAGTTTTGATTGGATAATTGAAATAGGATTTCTTCCAGGAGTTACAGATAATGTGGCAAATACTGCGCAAGAATGTATTCAAGATTTATTTAATCTAAAATTTAATGGTCCGATGGTATTTACATCAAAAATGTTTTTTATAAAGGGAAATTTATCTCAGGAAGATATAAAAAACGTTTCTAATAATCTTGCAAATAAATTAATTCAGAGAATACATATTAAGAGTCGAAGTGAATATGATTTAAATAATGGAATGGGGGTTGTTTTGCCAAAGGTAAAACTTGTGCAGGAGCCTAGAGTAGATCTAGTAGAACTTAATCTTGGTGATGAAGAGCTTTCTAAACTCGGAAAACAAGGAATTTTAGATAAGGATGATTCAAGAAGAGGCCCATTAGCATTAGATTTAGGGTCTATAAAGGCAATAAAAAATTATTTTATTAATACTGAAAAAAGGTTTCCAACAGATATAGAAATGGAATCAATTGCACAGACTTGGAGTGAACATTGCAAGCATACCATATTTGCTAATCAATTGGATGAACTTAAAGATGGAATTTACAAACAATATATTAAGGTTCCTACAAATAAAATTAGAGCAGAAAGGGGAGATCGGGATTTTTGTGTTTCTATATTTAAAGATAATTCTGGTGCAATAATTTTTGATGAAAATTTTCTAATAACTGATAAGGTTGAGACGCATAATTCTCCTTCGGCATTAGATCCTTTTGGTGGTTCAATTACAGGCATTGTTGGTGTGAATCGAGATGCTATTGGTTTTGGTATGGGTGCTATGCCTATAATTAATAGATATGGTTATTGTTTTGGTTATCCTGAAGATAAGAAGTTATTATATCGAGGAAAGGATAAAACAAATTCTGCTTTACTTCCTAAAAGAATTATGAAAGGAGTAATTGAGGGAGTTAATGTTGGAGGAAATTGTTCTGGAATTCCAACTCCTCAGGGCTTTGTTTATTTTGATGATAGCTATAAAGGCAAGCCTTTAGTTTATGTTGGTACTGTTGGTTTAATACCAAGAAGTGTTAAAGAATTGCTATCTCATTTTAAAAAAGCGCAACCAGGAGATTTTATTGTTATGGTTGGGGGAAAGGTTGGAAAGGATGGTATTCATGGTGCAACTTTTTCATCTGAAGCTCTTGATTCAGGAAGTCCTGCAACTGCTGTTCAGATTGGAGATCCTATTACTCAAAAAAAATTAAGTGATGTAATAACTAAAGAGGCAAGAGATAAGGGATTGTATAATAGCATAACTGATAATGGTGCTGGAGGATTATCTTGTTCAGTTGCAGAAATGGCAACAGAGTGTGGTGGATTTGTTGTGGAACTTGAAAAAGTTCCTGTAAAATATTCAGGTATACAACCTTGGGAGATATGGGTTTCTGAATCTCAAGAAAGAATGACTCTTGCTGTTCCAAAAGAAACCATTAATGAGTTTTTAGATTTGATGAAAAGAAGAGGAGTAGGGGCTTCTATTATAGGAGAATTTAATGATAGTGACAGAGCAATTGTTAGGTTTAATGGAAAAACAATAATGTCTATTGATATGGATTTCTTACATAATGGAGTGCCTAAGAAATTATTGAAGTCTACATACACTAGAAAAACTTATGAAGAGCCAAATTTCAGTTGTCAGGAAGATTTAACTCCTATTCTTCAAAGAATGCTATTAAGACACAATATTGCTAGTTTTGAGTTTATTTCAAGACAATACGATCATGAAGTTCAAGGAGGATCAATTTTAAAACCATTGCAAGGAGAAGGTGAGGTAAATTCTTATGCAACTGTAACACGTCCGTTATATGATTCAATTAAATCAGTTGTTACAAGTCAAGGTATTACCGCAAAGTATAGTAAGATAGATACCTATCATATGGCTGCATGTGCAATAGACACTGCAGTAAGAAATGCAGTATCTTGCGGAGGAAATATAAATCGTTTAGCACTACTTGATAATTTTTGTTGGTGCAGTTCTGAAGAACCAGAAAGACTTGGTCAATTAAAAGCTGCTGCAAAAGCTTGTTATGATTATTCTTTGATATATAAGACTCCATTTATCTCTGGAAAAGATAGTATGTTTAATGATTTTAAGGGATTTGATGAAAATAACAATCCTATTAAAATATCTGTACTTCCGACTTTGCTTGTATCTTCAATTGGTATAATAGACGATTATAAAAAAACAGTTTCTCTTGATGCTAAATTTGTTGATGATTTAGTATATGTATTAGGAATTACTAAAAAAGAGATGGGTGCTAGCGAGTATTTTGGACTTGTTGGGGAGGATAAAAATAAAGAATATATTGGGAATGACGTTCCAAAAGTCAATGGAGAAGAAGCATATAAATTATATCTTGCATTTAATTCTGCTGTGGAGAGGGAGATAATTTCTAGTAGTATACCTATTAACAATGGGGGATTGGGAATAGCTTTAGCGAAGATGTGTATTGGTGGAAGACTTGGTTCTATAATTGATCTTTCAATGTTAAATAGAACTTCTGATGTTTTAAGAGATGATTATGCTTTATTTAGTGAGAGTCAATCAAGGATTCTTGTTACTATTGCTCCTGAAAACAAATCGGAATTTGAAAAAATATTTTCAGGAATAAGTTTTGCAAACATTGGAAAGATTATAGAAAAAGATTTTATAGTTAATGGATTAAATGGAAACAAGATAATAAACATTTCTATTGATGAAATGGAAACTAAATATAAAGAGAGGTTCAAGGATTTTTAATATGAAACCGAGAGTTTTAATTTTATCTGGTTATGGAATTAATTGCGAAAGAGAGACAAAATTTGCATTTGAACTAGTTGGAGCAGATGCAGAAATTGTGCATGTAAATGATTTGATTAGTGGAGAGAAAAATCTAGAAGACTATCAGATACTTGCATTTCCAGGAGGATTTTCATATGGCGATGATACTGGTTCTGGAAATGCAATGGCGAATAAGATAAGATTAAATCTTTGGAATGAAGTTGTTGGATTTATTAATTCAGGTAAGTTAGTTATTGGAATTTGCAATGGATTTCAGGTTTTAACTAATCTAGGGTTATTGCCTGCATTAGAAAAAAAATATGGAAAAAGAGAAGTTGCTCTTACATTTAATAATTCTGCTAGATATGAGTGTAGGTGGGTTCATTTAAAAAATAAAAGTAAAAAATGTATATTTACAAAAAATATTGATGGTATGCATATCCCTGTTGCTCATGGAGAAGGTAAATTTTATACAGATGAAAATACTTTAAGAAGTCTATATAATAATGATCAGATTGTGTTTACATATGCTCTTAGCTCAGGAGAACCTGCAAAGGGAGTATTTCCTTATAATCCAAATGGTGCTTTGCAGGACATAGCAGGTATCTGTGATGAAACAGGAAGAATACTTGGAATGATGCCTCATCCAGAAAGAGCAATATTTACTTCAAATTCTCCAATTTTTCAAAAAGAAAAAGAAAAATTAAAAAGACAAAGGATGGAAATCCCTGAAGTCTACGAGCCTGCTAGAAGAATCTTTCAAAATGCTGTTGATTATGTGATAGCACATCCTGAATTAGTTAGGAATAAAAACTTGACTTATGCTGATTCTGGTGTAAATATTGAATTAGGAGATAGTTCCTCTAAAATTTTGTATAATGCTGCAAAGTTAACTTGGCAAAACAGAAAAGGTTTACTTGGGGAAGTAATAATTCCATTTGATGATTTTTCTGGTTTAAGATTAATTGATGTAAGTAGATTACCCCTTGGAACAATGATGTGTTTGGGATTTGATGGTATTGGAACAAAAGTTGAGATTGCAGAGAGAATGAATAATCATTCAACCATGGCATATGATCTTTTAGCTATGGTTTGTGATGATGCAGTTTTACGAGGAGGAGAGCCAGTTTTAGTTGGTTCTGTATTGGATGTTAATAGTCTTGGATTTGATAAGAACAACATAGAAAAAGTCAAACAATTAGCTAATGGTTATATTGGAGCTGCAAAAGAAGCTAATGTTGCTGTAATAAATGGGGAGCTTGCTGAATTATCTGGAAGAGTTGGAGGTTATGGGAATTTTAATTATAACTGGGGTGCAGGACTTGTTTGGTTTGCAAAAAAAGAAAGATTGTTCACAGGCTATGAAATAAAAGTTGGAGATAAAATTATAGCTTTAAAAGAAAATGGATTTAGATCAAATGGATTATCTTTAGTTAGGAAAGTTTTTAAACAAACGTATGGGGATGATTGGCATAATGTTGAATGTGATAATAGTACTCTTGGAAATCTTGTACTAACTCCTTCTAAAATATATTGCAAAGCTATTGTAAATATACATGGAGGTGTTTTTAATGAACAAAGAGCAATTATTCATGGAGTTGTTCATGTTACTGGCGGAGGGATTCCTGGAAAATTAGGAAGAGTATTAAGGCCAAGTAAATTAGGTGCTCAACTTACAGATTTATTTGAACCACCCAATATTATGAGTCTTTGTCAAAAACTTGGAAATATTAGTGATGAAGAGTCATACAGATCCTGGAACATGGGTAATGGGATGTTAATAATAACTCCTGAATCAGAAAAAGTAATTAGATTATTGTCAGAATTTGGTATTGAAGCAAAAGTTGCAGGAGAAATTATAAAAGAGCCTGAAATAAGAATAAAAAGTAAAGGAATAAAAAGACAAGGAGAATATTTACCTTATGTCAGGGTGGATTAGTTTTCTCTAAATCTGTTTAATCCTGCTGAAACAATTATTGCTCCTGCTTTTTCTTGAATATATTCTTGTTCTTTTTCATCAATATCTAATTGTTTTTGGATGTTAGTGTTGTTAAGTATTAATGGAAGAAAAAAGTTATATTTTTGTGCTTTTTTCTTTGACATGTGAGTTTGTTGTGAATATTTTTCTATTATTGATTTCTTTTTTGCGTTTTTTTGATTTGACATCCATATCTTTAATATTCTTGAGGGTCTTAGATATTGGGTGAATTTATTTGATTTTAATTTGGTTGCAGAAGAAATTCCTGCTGATAAAAGGAAATTTTGATAAACTAAAAAACGCCAGTATTGTTGTCTATATATTCTCCCTTTGAATACATCTGCTTTGCTTAGGGATTCAAATGCTTTGTAGAGTGCTTTTCCAGAGTATTCTTTTGGGATGTTTTCTTCTACCCAGAGCATTATTTCATCAATCTGCATTTCTGTAGAATTGTAGATGTCTATTATTTTTTTATCTGTTGGAGCCTGGAATACTACTTTCAATAGATTGAATATGGATTCTTCTTTTTCTCTTTCATATAACTCTGAAATAAATTCATCTTCCCCCACACTTAATGCTGCTTCTAAATCATTTAATGCAGATCTGACATCCCCTCTTGATTTTTTTGCAATTGTTTGGATTGTTTCTAGTTTTATTGTTTTATTTTCTTTTTGGAGGACAGATTTTAAGATTTCTAGAATTGTGGAATCTTTTAGTTCCTTTAAATTAACAAGCTGGCATTTTTGCCTTAATAATGAAAATTTTTGCTGCCAGATGTCATTTGCTGTTATTATTATTGGAAAATGGGTTTTTTCAATTACTGCTATTAGTTCTGGAAGTCCTCCTCTATCTGATGCAGTTATTCCATCTGCTTCATCCATTAAAATTATTTTTCCTTTGTTAAATAATGAGGATTGAAGTGTTGCTGGTTTTAAAATTTCTTCAAGTTTTGCTCTGTTTCTTAAATCAGATGCATTTAATTCAAATAATTCTAGATTCAGTTCTTTTGCAAGTGCAATTGTTACTGATGTTTTTCCTGTTCCTGCTGGACCATTTAGAATAAGTGCTTTTTTTCTTGGAAATGCTTTAAAAAAAGTTTTAATGTCTTGAATAGCAAGGTCTTGGCCTTTTATATCTTCAAGTCTTTTTACTCTATATTTTTCAATTAATGGAAGTTGTTTATTTGTCATTTTAATAATTCCCTCCAATTTTGTTCATAGTGTTTATATTTATCTTCAAATTCTTGTTTTGGAGATAATGTTATATTTAATTCATTTAACTTTTGTTTTAATTCTTCTAATATTCTTTCTTTTTCTTTATCATTTGTTAGTTTTTCTAATTCAATTATATGTCCATAGCCTTTTGTGTGATCTAAACAAACTTTTATCCCATTCCAGTCAAATTGATTTCTTAATCGGTACCATTTTATTTTAGTATTTAATCCTATGGCCTCAAAGATTTTATTTGCTTTTTCAAAATCTTCTGGATTGAATTTTATTTCTATTTCTTCCCTAAATTCATCATGAATTTTGCCTTTTTTTAACCATATTTTTGCATAGGAATTGCTTTTTTGAGTCCTTAGATCTTGGTTTGAATCAAAATAAAATGTTTCTTGATAATCTTCTTTTATTTTTGTTGAGTGAGTATTAAAATATTCTAGTAATTCTTCATATTTTTCTTTTGTTATAAATGAACGGATTTCAACCTCTATATTATCCATTTTATTTTAAATTGTTATTCTGTTATTAAATAAATTTATTTTCTTTCTTCTTGTAAAAAATATGCTCTTGCTGCTGTAAATCTATCTATTACTTTTTCTCTGTCCCCATAGATTTTTCTTGATACAAGATGTTCTGGTGTTGATCTACTTCCTGGAATAGTTGGATCTGATTGTTTTTGATTGTCATAGACATCTAATTGATATCCATCTCCATCAAAAGTTTTTTCCACTGTTGATAAAACTATGCTATATCTTTCATTGCCGCACCTTGTTTCAAAACCTCTAGTTTCTATTCCTTGGAATTGGGTTTTATCTATTAGTACTTGAATTTTTGGAAGCTGATCTAATTTTGTTGGGTCTACTGCTACTACCCTCATTGTTCCTCTTGGAATTGGTCTTAATCTGTCTAATAATGTTAACATTTTACATTCCTCTTCCTGCCATTACAAAACTTGCAAGAAGTGCTTGAAGTTGAATAAATTCATCACTACCTTCAACCATTCTGAATTCTATTTCACCTGTTTTTTCAGTTAATTTTACTTTTAATTCATTATCTATCTGAAGATTCCAGATTTCTTTTTGAATTGATTTTATAATATCTGTACCTGCAACAGATTCTTTTAACATTACTTCGAGAAGTTTTTCTTTTGCCTTTAAAAAATCTCCTGATAGTGCATATTCTAAAACTATTTTTATATCTCCTGGTTTTGCAGCTGAAATTAGAGTGTTAATGAGTTCTTCACTTATTGTTGGAGATATAGATGCTGCTGCCTGTAGTAGGTTGATTACTCTTCTGCAGTCTCCTTCACTATCTTCATAGAGTGCTTCAATTGTTTTTGGGTCTATTTGAAGATTTTCTCTTTCAGCTATTATTTTTATTCTTTTTTCTATATCTTTTTTTTCAAGCATCTTGAACCTAAAGACAACACATCTTGATTGAATTGGATCTAGTATTTTTGAAGAATAGTTGCAGGAAAGTATAAATCTGCATGTAGAAGTAAAGTTTTCCATTGTTCTTCTTAATGCTTGTTGAGCTTCTCTTGTTAATGCATCTGCCTCATCCAGGAATATTACTTTGAATGGAGTGTTTCCCAATGGTTTTGTTCTTGCAAAATCTTTTACTTTTTGCCTTACAATGTCTATTCCTCTTTCATCAGAGGCATTTAATTCAAGATAATTTTCTTTCCAATGGATTCCATAGAGTTCTTTTACAACAATTAATGCTAAAGTTGATTTTCCTGTTCCTGCTGGTCCTGCAAAAAGCATGTGGGGAATGTTCAGAGATTTGGTTAGATTAATTACTTTTTTAATTATGTCTTCTTGGCCTACAACTTCTTCAAATTTTTTTGGCCTGTATTTTTCTGTCCAAATATTAGAATTTTCTTCCATTTTACTCCTTTTTATTTGATATTTGAAAATATGGAAGTTGATATTTAAATATTGTTATTGTAGATTGATGATATAAAATAAAGGATGTGCAAATTCTTTAAAATTAGTATTTTACTATTTTTAATTAAATAAGTCCGGATAACCAGTGCAATGAATTTAAGATGAATTGGGTATATACTGGATTTGTTAGTCCTCCATAAGGAACAGTTGTAGAGCCTGATTTATCAAATAAATTTGTTAATGTTGAAAATTCACTGAATACAATTACTCTACCCAGGTCCATTGATAAGGTTTTAATTGGTACAACTCCAGACACTACAGAAAAACTTTGTCCTTGTAACCATGTTTCTTGAAGATTCTTGCATGTTTGATTTGAATTATTTCTGCAATAGGCATTCCACTGATGATTAGCTAGTGCTGATTGCAAAGTCATGCTCATTTTAATCGAAGGCCAATTAAACATTGCAAGATTCTCACCTCCCCCAATTAAATTTGCTCCGCCACCTACATTATTTAATTTTGGAAAAGAAGTAATTTTTTCAGATTGATAACGGCCGGTTAAAATAGGACTTTTGGAATCAGAAACTAATCTTGGTTGAGCTGGAAAAATAATATCATTGAAATCTTTTGGAGTACTTAATTTAAATATATTTAGTAAATTTTGTATGCTGTTTAAAAAAGGAATATGCTCTGCATTTAATAGTAAGCTTCCACCAGACTTAACCCAGTTACTTATTACAATGACTTCTTCATTGCTTAATGCTTGTTTACCAGAAAAAGCATCTGGATTAGCAATTACTTTTCCATTATTATCAAATGTCATATATTCTGCTGGAAGAGGGGCAATAATAATAAGGATTTTGTAGTTCTGAAGAAGTTCAGATGTTAAATTCCCTTTATTAATATCAACCTGATAACCATCTGCTTTTAATAATTCTCCTAGAGCATAGTATGTTCCTGTAGGAGACATATTGCTTGGTGAAATTTTTCCCCAGTTATTATGTCCTTCATCAAACAAAACCTTTGGCCCTGTTCCATAGGGATATGCAGGATTTGTGATGTTAGGACAATATGCTAAATTTCCTGTTTGATCACTAACAAAAGTAGGATTAGGTGGATTAGGATTGCATTCATATTGCATATTATTTATAACATTGCCAATTATGTTTGCTTTTTTATCAAAAAGACTTTTTTTTAAAAATAAACTATTTAAAAAAATTACAATTAAGATTATAATAATTATAATTAAACCTATTAATACAAGTCTTTTTGTCCTCTTTTTCATTAATTAAAATAAAAATTAATTGATATTTAAATTTATCTTTTAAATTATTAATGTATAGCCTACTGACATATGTCGTAAGGCTATTAATTGAACTTATCAAATTTTATTAATGTAACAATATTATCGATAAATTAATCAATAGATTAATTTCCAAGTGTTTTTAGTAACTTTATGAAGCAAGAGTTGTTTAGAGAAGATTAGTGATTTATGAGGAAACTATCCTACAACATATGTCTATGGGCCGCACACTTAAATTATTAACTAGAACTAACCTGTTTTTCTTTGTTTTCTTTTTTTCTTGACACGTCTAAGTCTTTTTCTTTGCCATTTCCAACGCATTTGGTTTTTCTTTTTCCATCTACGGCTTGAACGTTTCATGGAAATATTAACTAAAAATGGTTTATAAAGCTTATGACAGTTTGATTGTTTGGTTAATTTTTATGTCTGAAATTGAAAACCTCTTCTTTTAAGACTTTAGAAATTCTTTTAGAATTTCTAACAGCTTCAAGAATTATGAATTCTTGATAGTGCTCAAGAAATGTAATTTCTTGATGTAATTTCTTGACATGCTCCAAAATCCTTTGAGGATTTTAGACAAGAGGTAGTTTACTTGCTTATTTTCGGAGCACAAGAAAATCTTTTAGATTTTCTGTGCAGAAAATTTCCATAAAAGAATTTTCTAGCATCCAAACAAACAATCCACACTTGTGATATTTATTATTACTTCAAGTGGGGATTGTTTGAACAAGTGCCTGTTACAAACCCACACATTTACAGGCTGTCCCATAATTAGTAAAATATAAATACTTACTTCTCGTCGATAATATAACTAAATATCGTCGATGAATATCGACAAAAGAGGTTAAAAA